>CAXNEP010000246.1:0-4273 GCA_964200865.1 Cypionkella sp.
CGAAGGGTTTGGCGCGCAGCCGCCCGTGGCCTATCGCGCGCTGGATTTTCTGGAAGAACATGGCCTTGCCCACCGCATCCGCCGCCTGAACGCCTTTACCGCCTGTATGCATATGGGCGAACACCACACGGCAGCCTTCCTGATTTGCCGCACCTGTAATGCAGTGTCCGAGGCCCCCGCCGCCCCCGCGCGCGCCGCTTTGGACAGCGCCGCATCTGCAATGGGCTTTGCTGTTGAAACCGCCACAATCGAGGCGCTTGGCCTTTGCCCCGCCTGCCAAAGGGCCGCAGCATGAGCCTGATTTCTGCGCAGCATATTTCTGTGGCATTCGGTGCGGCCAATGTGCTTTCCGATGTGTCCCTAGCCATCAACCAAGGCGAAATTGTCACCCTGATCGGGCCGAACGGGTCGGGCAAATCCACGCTTCTCAGGGCGCTATTGGGCATTGTGCCGCTGGCAAGCGGGCAAGTTCAGCGCGCGCCAGATTTACGCCTTGGCTATGTGCCACAAAAACTTGCCATCGACCGCGCCATGCCGATGACAGTGCGCCGCTTCTTGTCCTTGCCGCAGCACGTCCCCGATAAAGACGCGCGCGCCGCACTGGCCCGCGTGGGCCTCGCCGCGATGGAGGGCGCGCAGATGGCACAGCTTTCGGGCGGGCAAATGCAGCGCGCCATGCTGGCCCGTGCTCTGCTGACCGATCCGCAGATTTTGGTGTTAGACGAGCCGACCCAAGGGCTTGACCAACAGGGCGAGGCCGCCTTTTACCGCCTGATCGAAGAATTGCGGCTGGAAACGGGCGCGGCGGTGCTGATGGTATCGCACGATCTGCACGTTGTTATGGCCGCCTCCGACCGCGTGATATGCCTGAACGGCCATATCTGCTGCCAAGGCGCGCCGCATGTAGTCTCATCTGCCCCCGAATATCGCGCGCTGTTTGGCCTTGGCACCCAAGGCGCGCTGGCGCTGTATCAACACGCGCATGACCATGTGCATGATGGCGGGCATGTGCCTGCTGGCCCAGCGCCCACCACGGGCCAAAAAGACGCCTTTGGCCGCAGCCCCACCGATCCGCATTATGGCCATAACCATGCTTGATGATTTCCTAGTTCGCGCGGCCCTTGCGGGTATTGGCCTTGCGCTGGCAACTGGCCCTTTGGGCAGTTTTGTGGTCTGGCGGCGTATGGCCTATTTCGGCGATGCGACATCGCACGCCGCCATTTTGGGCGTGGCGCTGGCATTGGCGCTGCACCTGCCCATTAGCATTGGCACGCTGATCGTCGCCCTTGCCATGGCGGGAACAGTGTCAACCCTTGCCGCCAAGGGCTGGGCGATGGACACGACCTTGGGCGTTCTGGCCCATTCGGCGCTGGCCTTTGGCCTTGTTGCCATTTCCTATGTGCCAAATGTGCGCGCCGATCTGTCCAGCTATCTGTTTGGCGATATTCTGGCCGTCAGCCGCGCCGATTTGGCCTTTATCTGGGGCGGCGCGGCGATGGTCTTGGCGCTGTTGATTTGGCGCTGGCAGCGGCTGCTCACCGCGACCCTCTCCGAAGATTTGGCCCATGCCAGCGGCATCAACCCCAGCACCGAGCGCCTTGCCCTGACCATCGCGCTGGCCTTGGTCGTCGCCGTAGCGCTGAAAATCGTAGGTGCCTTGCTGATCGCCGCTATGCTGATCATCCCAGCCGCCGCCGCCCGCGCCCTGTCGCGCACCCCCGAATCCATGGCCACCATTGCCGCCTTTATCGGCGCGCAGGCCTGCCTTGGCGGATTGGCGCTGTCGCTCTGGCAGGACACGCCTGCAGGACCGTCCATCATCACCGTGGCAGCTGTCATATTTGCCGCAAGTGCCGCCTTTGGCCGTGCGGCGCAACGCTAGGGTTATCAGGGCAAGTGCGGAAAGCCAAGGTCAGGGCCCTGCGCCCTGCACTGCGCCTTATGGCGAAAACCGCATAAGTCGTGGCGAAAACGGTGCGTGCTTTTGCGGCAGTTCGCCCTAGATTGTGATCAAAGCAGGAGGGCCGTTTATGCGCTATTCAGGGTTTCGCGTTATTGCCGAGGCATTGACGGGGCATAAAGGCTGGAAGCCTGTCTGGCGCGATCCTGCGCCGCAGGCCGAATATGATTACGTGATTGTTGGCGGCGGTGGGCATGGCTTGGCGACGGCGTACTATTTGGCCAAGGAATTCAAACAGGCCCGCATTGCGGTTTTGGAAAAGGGCTATCTGGGCGGCGGTAATGTGGGCCGCAACACCACGATCATCCGCTCGAACTATCTTTTGGAAGGCAACGAGCCGTTTTACGAATTTTCGCTGAAACTGTGGGAAGGGCTTGAGCAGGACTTTAACTATAACGCCATGGTCAGCCAGCGCGGGATCATCAACCTGATCCACACGGATGCGCAGCGCGATGCCTTTACGCGGCGCGGCAATGGGATGATTTTGAACGGGGCCGATGCCGAAATGCTAAGCCGCGATCAAGTGCGGGCGATGTATCCGTTTTTAAATTTTGACAATGCGCGTTTCCCGATCAAAGGGGCTTTGATGCAGCGGCGCGGCGGCACCGTGCGCCATGATGCGGTGGCATGGGGCTATGCGCGCGGCGCGGATATGCGGGGCGTTGATCTGATTCAGAACTGCGAAGTCACGGGGATGCGCATTGAAAATGGCCGCATTCGCGGGGTGGAAACATCGCGCGGGTTTATCGGGGCGAAAAAGGTGGGCGTTGCAGTGGCGGGATCGTCATCTAAAGTAATGGCCCATGCAGGAATGCGGCTGCCGATTGAAAGCCATGTCTTGCAAGCCTTTGTGTCCGAGGGGCTGAAACCCTTTATCGATGGCGTGATGACCTTTGGCGCGGGGCATTTCTATGTCAGCCAGTCTGACAAGGGCGGGTTGGTGTTTGGCGGCGATATTGATGGCTATAACTCTTACGCCCAACGCGGCAACCTGCCCGTGATCGAAGATGTGGCCGAGGGCGGCATGGCGCTGATGCCCGCGATTGGCCGCGCGCGGCTTTTGCGCACATGGGGCGGGATTATGGATATGTCGATGGATGGATCGCCCATCATCGATAAGACCCATGTCGAGGGGCTCTATTTCAACGGCGGCTGGTGTTATGGCGGGTTCAAGGCGACCCCCGCCAGCGGGTGGTGCTTTGCGCATCTGCTGGCGAAAGACGAGCCGCACAAGACCGCCACCGCCTACCGATTTGATCGCTTCCTTAAGGGGTTGATGATTGACGAAAAGGGCCAAGGCGCCCAGCCGAACCTGCATTGAGGGTAGTATGAGCATTTTCAGCAAAAGTGGGAACCGGTTTTGCGGTTCGAAAATGCGAAATGGAATAATCGCATGATTATCAATCACCCCATCCTTGGCCCCCGCGATGCGCAGGAATTCGTCTATCTGGGCGATGCCAATTTGATCAACCGCCCCGATGGCATGACCGCGGGGATCGAGGCGTTTCACGACTATCTTTACAACCGCGACAACCCAGCGGGCGAACATCGCGAGCTGTGGTATCACGAGCAGGGCGACCGTTCTTGGCTGGTTGTCACGCGCAATACTGTCACGCATGAAATTTTGAATGTGGAATTGGCCCGCGATGTGGCAAAGGCGCAGGGGCGCAGCAAATGAACCAGTCCAATCGCATTTCAGGCGGCCAGATTGACCGCAGCACAACTTTGCACTTCACCTTTGACGGGCGCAGCTATGTTGGCCATGCGGGCGATACGCTGGCCTCGGCGTTGCTGGCCAATGGCGTGCGGCTGATGGGGCGCAGCTTTAAGTATCACCGCCCGCGCGGGACTTTGTCGGCGGGGTCAGAAGAGCCGAACGCGCTGGTGCATTTGCGCACGGGCGCGCGGCAAGAGCCGAACACGCGGGCAACCGTGGCAGAATTGTTTGATGGACTTCACGCCACCAGTCAGAACGCTTGGCCAAGCCTAAAGTTTGATGCGATGGCGATCAATGATAGGCTCAACAGCTTTTTCACCGCTGGGTTTTATTACAAAACCTTTATGTGGCCTGCGGCGTTTTGGGAAAAGGTATACGAGCCGATCATCCGCCGCGCGGCAGGCCTTGGTGCGCTGTCCAAGGTTGAGGACCCAGATGAATATGACAAGGGCTTCATCCACTGCGATCTTTTGATCATTGGCGCTGGGCCTGCGGGGTTGATGGCGGCGCTGACGGCGGGCCGTGCGGGCGCGCGGGTGGTTTTGGCGGATGAAGATTTCCGCATGGGTGGGCGGCTTAATGCCGAGACGTTCGAA
>CAXNEP010000247.1:0-4273 GCA_964200865.1 Cypionkella sp.
ACCGCACATCGGCTGTGGGTGCTGCGGCCATAATCTGCGCCACTGCTGCCGTGCCTTTGGCTGCCGATCGCCCCGCCACAATCACCCGCGCCCCCGCTCGCGCAAGGTTCTGCGCGGTTGCAAGGCCCAGCCCCCCCGTGCCTGTAACCACCGCCACCCGCCCTTTTTGCGAAGGGATATCTTTGCTTGTCCAATCTGCCATCGTCATTCTCCTTTTATTGAATATCTGTCTAGTCAGTCATTCATTGGGCCAGCAAAGCGCCTACCCCCGCACCAGCCGCCAAAACGCATCAAACCCAGCTGCGCGCAGGGCAGGGGCCTTGGCAGGCTCGGCCAAAACCGCGTCCATCGTTGCAGTCACCACCCCATCGACCAGCCGCAGGGCAAGGCCGATGGGCATATCGCGCAGCGGGCCGCCGGTGCGAATCTCGTCCAGAAAGGCGCCCAACGGGGCGGCAATGGTATCGGCCTTGGCGCGCGTGGCCGCGCTTATCTCATCGCTGACCATCAACTGCGCCATCGCGTGCCGCCGCGCAGGGTCTGCGCTGGCCCAATCCATCCAATTGCCCCACGCATGGCGCAGCCTGCCTTGAAAAGGCCCATCTTCGGGCATGTCCTGCATCAATTCTGCCGCCATGTCTGATTTGATCTCTAGATACAAATCGTTCAGCAAATCGGCCTTGGTTGGGAAATAGGTGAACAGCGATCCGTTCGATACCCCCGCTTCAGCCGCGATTTTGGCCGTGGCCGCGCCAAGACCTTGGCGGTCGATCACACGGATCGCTGCCTGTAAAATTGCGCTGCGCTTTTCATCCGATTTTTGCCGTGCCATGGGGTATAGATATAATGACTGACTGATTAGTCAAGTATGCAATCCATCCTGATCTCGCATTTTTCCCAATCTCGCCCCCTTGCACAATCTGCCCATCCCCGCTAAACGCCATGTCACGGGTTGTTAGCTCAGTTGGTAGAGCGTCTCGTTTACACCGAGAATGTCGGCGGTTCGAGTCCGTCACGACCCACCATTTCCCCACCTCACACCCCCTGTGCGCAAATGCGTATTGCGCCGCCGCCGCCATTGCCCCACCTATGGGAAAAGGAGCGCGATATGAGCTGGAACCCCCTGTTAGATGCCACCATCCCCATGGGCGATGATATTGACCGCATTGAAACCCACCACATCGCCCGCGCCCGCGATTTGGGCGGGTTCGAGGTGCGCCGCGCGCTGCCTTCGGCACGCCGCCAAATGGTGGGGCCGTTTATCTTTTTCGATCAGATGGGCCCAGCCGAGTTTTTAACGGGGCAGGGGGTGGACGTGCGCCCGCACCCGCATATCGGCCTGTCCACCGTCACCTATCTGATCGACGGGGCCATGCATCACCGCGATTCTCTAGGGTCGGATGCATGGATCAAACCCGCCGAGGTCGCGTTGATGACGGCAGGTCATGGCATCACCCATTCCGAACGGATGGACGGCGCGGCGCGACTTGCCCCGCAGCGCCTGTATGGCTTGCAAACATGGCTGGCCCTGCCCGAAACGTTGGAAGACGCCCCCCCCAGCTATCACCATACTAAGGCCGATGCGCAGCCCGTGCTGGTAGCCGAAGGCAAATCTGTGCGCCTCATCCTTGGGTCTGCTTGGGGCGAATCCGCCCCCACGCCCCTGCCATCGGAAACCTTCTACGCCGATGCCACCCTTGCCCCCCACGCAGCCCTTCCCCTGCCCGATAACGTCGAAGATCGCGGCGCATATGTGCTGGCGGGCAGCTTGATCGAAGGCAATGATACCCACGGTGTCGGCACCATGCTGATCTACCGCCCAGGCGATTGCCTTGCCATCCGCGCAGGCGAGGCGGGCGCGCGCGTGATCCTGTTGGGCGGGGCCACGCTGGGCGGGCCACGGTTTTTGTGGTGGAACTTTGTAGCAAGCAGTCAGGCGCGCATCGATGCCGCGCGCGAGGCGTGGCGTGCAGGCGATTGGGCGCATGGCCGTTTTCAACTGCCCCCCCATGACAATGGCGAATTTATCCCCGCGCCAGAAAGATAGGGCAGCGCCACCGCCCCGCGTCAAATATCTTTTTCTCATCTGCCGCAAAAAATCCCTAAACCCCGCCCAATTCAGCCTTGACGCCCCGCGCGCCCCCGTCTAATACCGCCCCACGCTGATGGTAACGTCAGCATCGGCACAGCGCGGTGGTAGCTCAGTTGGTTAGAGTACCGGCCTGTCACGCCGGGGGTCGCGGGTTCGAGCCCCGTCCACCGCGCCAGTGCACCCTAAAAAGCCGCCCCTGAAAAGGGGCGGCTTTTTGGTTTTTGAGGATATGGGATTGCAGGTTGACTTATATTCATATACAAATATATGAATATCAAATCCCCCAAAAGGCCCCCCATGCAAACCATACTCAACCTGCTCGATCAAATCCCCCTTTCAATCCTGATCATCGCCGCCCTTACCCTTGGCCTTGCCCCGTTCTTTCCAGAACCGCACATAACGGAAAAAATCCGTATGCTGGTTTCGGGCAATTTAACCAAACCCATCGATATTTTCGATTTCCTGATGCATGGCCTACCCTTTGTCTTGCTGGCGGCAAAATTGGCCCGCGTTGCGCTAAAGGGCTGATCCAACAGTCTAAAGTTTCAACCGATACCTGATATGCCCGTCGGCAGGGGCATAGCTGTCATACAGCGCGCGGGCCTGCGTGTTGGCCTCGGCGGTGTGCCAATACACCCGCGCCCAGCCGCGCGCGCGGCCCAGTGCCAGCAGATCATCAATCAAAGCGCGCCCCACGCCGCCGCCCCGTGCGGATGCGTCCACAAACAAATCTTCCAGATAGCCATCATCCCCCAGCGCCCAAGTGGATGGGTGATGATGGTGAATGGCAAACCCTAAAATGCGCCCACCCGCCACCGCCACCCGCGCCTGAACGGGGCTGGCCGCATCCATCAGCCGCGCCCAAGTTTGCGCGGTAACAGCCTCGTCCAAAACAGTGCCATAAAAGGCCAAATACCCATCCCACAGCCGCCGCCAGCCGTCATAATCGCTGGCCTCGCAATCCCTTATCTGCATAGCGCCCTTTCACTTTGGCCAAAATATCCTTGGCAGGGTTGGGGAGGGTGCAAAACCCTCTCCAACCCGCCACAATCGCGTCCTAGACCAGCCGCGCCAGCAGCCGCGCCCAGCTGCGAATCCCTTTGTGGAAACTTTCCACATCGTATTTCTCATTGGGCGAATGGATGGCGTCATCATCTTTGGCAAAGCCAACGAGCATCGCGTCCATACCCAGATAGGTTTTGAAATACCCCGCAATCGGGATCGACCCGCCGCAGCCAACATAGGCGGCGGGGGTGCCCCATTCATCGGCCAGCGCCGCGCGGGCGGCTTCGAACGCGGGATGGGCGACAGACATATGCCCCGCAGGCGATGCCCCATGCGCCTGAAATTCCACGCTGCAATCGGCGGGCAGGGCCGCGCGGACATAGGCGCGAAACGCCTCGCGCACGGCATTCGGGTCTTGGCTGCCCACAAGGCGGAAGGATACCTTGGCGCTGGCCTTGGATGGCAGCACGGTTTTAAACCCATCCCCCGTATAGCCGCCCCAAATGCCGTTCACCTCTGCCGTGGGGCGCGACCATATCATTTGCAAGGGGGTTGCGCTGTCTTCGCCCGCAGGAACCGACAGGCCAACATCGCCAAGGAACGTGGCATGGTCGAACGCCAAGGCCTGCCACTGCGCGGCAATCTCTTCAGGCAAATCGCCCACCCCGTCGTAAAACCCGTTCAGCGTCACGCGCCCCGTATCATCATGCAGCCCTGCCAGCACGCGCGTCAGCACGCGAATGGGGTTGATGGCAAGCCCGCCATACATGCCCGAATGCAGGTCTTTGTTTGGCCCTGTGATGGTCACTTCCTCGCCCATCAACCCGCGCAGCATAGTCACAATGGCAGGTGACCTACTTTGAAACAGACCCGTATCGCAGATCAGCGCCAAATCCGCGCCCAGTTCCGCCGCGTTGTCTTGCATAAACGGGATCAGGCTAGGCGAGCCTGATTCCTCCTCGCCTTCCAAAAAGATGGTCAGGCGGCAGGGCAGGGCGCCATGCACCGCGCGCCATGCGCGCAGCGCCTCAAGAAAGGTCATCAACTGGCCCTTATCGTCCGATGCCCCGCGCCCGCGTATGACACGGCCCTTGGCGGTGTCTTCAATCGCAGGATCAAAGGGGTCGCGCGCCCACAGGTTTAGCGGGTCAACAGGCTGCACATCGTAATGGCCGT
>CAXNEP010000248.1:0-4267 GCA_964200865.1 Cypionkella sp.
AAATCTCGTTCAAGCGGCGCTTTAGCTTTTCGGTTTCGCGCGCATGGATCAAAATATCCGTCGCCTGCCCCTGATACCCGCCCGAAGGCTGGTGCACCATCACGCGGCTGTTGGGCAGCGAAAAGCGCATCCCTTTTTCGCCCGCTTGCAGCAAAAGCGACCCCATGGATGCCGCCTGCCCGATAACCAAAGTCGAAATTTTGGGGCGGATGTACTGCATCGTATCATAAATCGACAAGCCCGATGTCACCACACCGCCGGGGCTGTTGATATACATCGAAATTTCTTTCGATGGATTTTCCGCCTCTAGGAACAAAAGCTGCGCGCAGATCAGGCTGGACATGCCGTCATGCACTGGGCCCGCCAGAAAGATAATCCGTTCTTTCAGCATCCGCGAGAAAATGTCATAGGCCCGTTCGCCCCGCGAGGTTTGTTCAACCACCATCGGCACGAGGGTGTTCATGTAATAGTCTGCTGGATCACGCATCGCATCGCCTCTCTCTATATTCCCTAGCTCTATCGCCCAAGGATTAAACAAAGCTTAGTGCCCAGCGCCAGCACCTGCAAGGGCAGCCCGTCTATTTTGCCTCGCCAAAGGCGCGATTGGCCAGCGCCATGCGCGCCAAAGCGCTGGCCAAACACAGTGCAGCAAAGGCATAGGATAGCGCGGCAAAGCTGGCAGGCCATAGGCAAAACGCCGCAAAAACCGCAATCGTTTCGAACCCTTCGGCAAGACCTGCGGTGAAATGTAGCGATTTATCACCGCGCGCGCTGTCCACGGCGCGCGGGGCAAGGGCGCGTTTTTCGGAAAAAATCGCATAGGCCAAAAAGGTTGCGCCATTGACGTAAAAGCTGGCCAGCAGCACGGCGGCGGGCAGGGCGTTTTCGGGGCTGCGCAGGGCAAAGGCCAGCGGAATGGCCCCGTAAAAGATAAAATCGCAGGTGATGTCCAGATACCCGCCGAAATCGGTTTTCCGCCCCGCCCCGACCTGCGCGCGCGCGACCGCCCCATCCAAACCATCGGCGATACGGCTCGCCAGTATCAGGGCCAAAGCCCAGATCAATTGGCCCTGCGCGGCAATCACCACCGCCGCGCCCAGCCCCAAGGCCAGACCCGCCAGCGTAACCGCATTGGCGCTAACACCCGCGCGCGCAAGCCGCGCACCCATGGGGGCCGTGGCCAAATCTATCGGTTTGCGCAGGCTTCCGTCAAACATTTCCGCCTCCCTTTGCGCCATCGCTGCCCAAAGCGGCGGTGCTACGCAAGCGCAAAATGGAAAAATGGGCTGTCTTCACGGCATTGTCACTGCGCCCCTTTTGTTTAGGGGGGTCGCAAATGGGCTGGCATCAGCGCCTTTGCACTGGCACAACAGGGGCAACTGGGGGGCCATATGACCAAAGATCGTACATTACTGGGCATTGGCCTGATGCTGGCCTTTTGCGTGCTGGCCCCGATGCTGGATGCTAGCAGCAAACTGGCCACGGCCACCATCCCCGTGGGGCAGATTGTGGCCGCGCTCTTTGTGGTGCAAGGCGCGCTGATGATCCCCGTGGCGCTGGCGATGGGGCTAACATGGCGCGTGCCCGCCCGTGTGGGCTGGCTTTTGGCGCTGCGCGCGCTGCTGCTGATCGCATCCACCTACAGCTTTGTTGCCGCCGTGGCCGTCATGCCCATGGCCGATGCGCTGGCGATTGCCTTCTTATCGCCGCTGATCTTGCTGATTATGGGGCATTTTGTGTTTGGCAACCATGTCGGCCCGCGCCGCATTGCCGCCGCCATTGTCGGCTTTGCAGGATCGCTGCTGGTTATTCAGCCCAGTTTGCAAACCTATGGGGCCGCCACGTTCTATGCCCTTGCCTGCGCCTTTGCCTTTGCCTTTTATATGGCGGTGACGCAAACCATTGGCCCGCTGATGCACCCCGTCACGCAGCAGCTGCATACCTCGGTGATCGGTTCGGCGATGATTGTGCCCGTGCTGTGGGCGATGGACGGGGCGGGCGGCGGCGGCCTATTGGCCACGTTAGACCCCGTGATGCCGCAAGGCACTGCATGGCTGTGGCTGTTTGGCGTAGGCTTTTGGGCGGCGGTTGCGCATATGTGCATGACCTTATCGCTGCGCTATGCCCCTGCCAGCACACTGGCCCCGCTGCATTATTTTGAAATGGTCGTCTCGGTCGCCTTGGGTTATTTGATTTTTGGCGATTTCCCCAACCTGATCACATGGGGCGGCATTGTGCTGATTGTGGGGGCGGGCCTGTATATTATTCAGCGCGAACGGGCGCTTGCGGCGCGACTATCGGTGCAAACCCAAACCCCATAAGGGCCGATTTCAGATAGGCGCGCGGCAAAATCACCAGCATTTTGCGCGCCGAAAATTCAAGCGTCACCTGCCCGCCGCTGGCGCGGTTGGATGTGCCAATTGCCGCATCGGGCGCAAAATTGATCCCGCCAATCGGCCAATCCAGCCCTGTCGAGTGCCCTGTCACCGCGCCAAAGGGAAACAGCGACACTCGCGCGCCGCGCGGCAGGTTCAGCGACAGGCGCGGCGGGGCCAGAAAAATCACATCGCGCCCGCCCAGCAAAAACACAGGCAGATCAGGGCGGCGCAGCAGCCCCGCCAGCACTGCCAGCCCATGATCCATCCGCGCGCCCACAAAGCCAAGCCCAATGATAAAGGGCGCATCAAGAACGGCAAGGCATTTGTCAAAATCGGTGTCGTCTTGCGCAGGCACATGGACCAGTTGCGCAGAAAACGCCGCCCGCGCCTGCGCGTTGATCGAATCCAAATCGCCAATCACCGCGCGCGGGGCCGCGTTCAGCGCCAGCAGGCGGTTCGCGCCCCCATCTGCCGCCACCAAATAGGGTGCCAAAACCAGCGCATGGGCCAAATCCCGCGCGCCAAAGCTGCCCCCGCCCACCAAGGTTACCGCAGATTGGCTTTTGACTTTGCGCTGAAATGGCATAGAGTTTGGGGGCATATTTTACTCAATTGCGGCAGAACCGATGGGCCAGTGCCACAATCTATCCCTTATATTACCACAGTCTGTCCATGGAATTGCGCGCATTGCCGTGCATTGCTGGCCGTGCGTTTATGTAAAAGGCGGCTTCCATGACGGGTGCGAGTAAGATTTTAACGGTTTCCTATGGTACTTTCTCCTGCACGTTGGAGGGGTTTGAAGACCCTTTCAGCACAATGAAGGTGATTGCCGAATATTTCCGCGATCTGGCCGCTGATGACCGCTTTTTCGGGGCAGAGCCGCCCACACCCGATGCCGATATGCTGCACCGCATTGCCGAAGGCGCCAGCCAGCGCCGCGTTCAGGCGCAAGTGCAAGAAAACGGCGTTGTGCTGCGCCAAGGTGATGCGATCACCGCGCAGCAAGCGGCCCCGCCTGCGGCCCCCGCGCCCGCCTTGCTTGATAAAGACGCCGCCAAGCTAGAGGCCGATGAAGCCGCCGCGCGCCTTGCCCGTTTGCGCGCAGAGATTGACGAAAAATCACGCTATATCGAGGCGTTAGAGGCCAAAGCCGCTGCCGAGGGCTCGCCCGCACCCGTTGCAGACGCAGTGACCGAACCAGTTGCGGCCCCCGCCCCAACGCCAGCCCCCACAGCCATCGCCGCTGCTGCAACAGCCGCAAGCGCCGCGATTGAAACCCTGCTGGGCCAGCCCAAAGACAGCTATACCGAAGATGAAGACAGCGCCGATTCTGCCCCGCCAAAAGATTTGGGCGCAGTTGCGGGCGAGGTTGCGGCGCGTGAGGTGGCGGCCCCCGCACCAAATACCCCCGCAGCCGACACCGTCACCCCGCGCCGCGTGATCAAACCCGATCCGAACGCCCCCGCGCAAACCATTCGCGGCGGACAAGCGTCCGAAGTGCTGATCACATCGCCGCAGCCAGCCATAGTTTCCGCGGTGGCGGAACCTGCACCTGTGTCAGCGCCTGTGCCTGCATCAGCACAAGCACCTGCGCCAGCAGCAAGCCCCGACTCACCAAAAGACATACCCAAATACCGCGTCGAAGTGGTGCGTGGCGGGCAAAACGGCAAGATCGAAACAGCCCTGCCGCCTGCGGCAGCCGCATCGCTCGATGTGCAAGCGCAGCGCACCCGCGTAATCCGCATCCGCCGTGTGGCCCAAACGGGCGGCATCGCCAACGCCGTTCTCGCGCAGGCGCAAATCCAACCTGCCCCCCTTAGCGCGGCAGGCGAAGCCGCGCTTGCAGCCGAACTGGCGGCTTTGGATGCGCCCGCGCCACTGGTTCTTAG
>CAXNEP010000249.1:0-4213 GCA_964200865.1 Cypionkella sp.
CCCCAAGGGGCCAGAAGCCACGCTAAAGGCGCGCAAATATGCGGCAAGTTTTGTGGTGAATGATGCGGGCGAGGCGCGGTTTGTGGGAATGTATGAAATCGCCGCTTGGGAGTTTCGATCCTACGCCGATTTGATGCAAGACCCCCAACGCCGCGCCATAAGTGCGTTGATCCACGGCGAGGGCGCGGATGATCTGGAAAGGGAGGCAGCGGATGGCCGCGCGATATTTGATCTGCGCGCGCTGCCCGCCTTTGCCGCGCTGAAAGGCCGTCTTGTTGTGCCCCGCCCTGCGGGCCGTGCCTATGTGCGGCTGGCGGAAAACTGTGTTTTGCCGATTATGCGAGTGGATGAAACCGCGCGGTTTATCCCGCCGATGCCGCATTGGGATGCCCTTATCATGACGGCGCTGGATATTCGAGCGATGGCGCAATCATGGGCGGATCGGCTGTCGCAGTGGCGCGGGATTTATCACATCGTCGATATCTCGGACGGTGCCCGCTATGTTGGGTCGGCCTATGGGGAAGAGAATATCCTTGGCCGCTGGCGCGCCCACGTTCAGCGCGAACGCGGCGTTACGGTGGAACTGGGCAAACGCGACCCCATTAATTTCCGCTTTTCCATTTTGGAACTGCTTGCACCCAATGCCGCGATGGAAGATGTTGTAGCGCGCGAGGGTTCTTGGAAAGAGCGCCTTGCGACACGCGAGCCGCATATCGGGGGGCTGAACAAGAATTGACATCCGATCCAACCCTGCGCCCCGATGCTCTGCCCGAAGACCTTGACCGCGCTTTGCGGCCGCAGACTCTGGCTGAATTTGTCGGCCAGGCCGAGGCGCGGGCGAATTTGGCGGTGTTTATCGAATCTGCCAAAATGCGCGGGCAATCGATGGATCACACGTTGTTTCACGGCCCTCCGGGGTTGGGCAAGACGACCTTGGCGCAGATTATGGCGCGGGAACTCGGGGTTGGGTTTCGCATGACCTCTGGCCCTGTGCTGGCCAAGCCGGGGGATTTGGCGGCTATCTTGACCAACCTAGAGCCGCGCGATGTTTTGTTCATCGACGAAATTCATCGCCTATCCCCTGTGGTGGAAGAAGTGCTGTATCCCGCGATGGAGGATTATGCGCTGGATTTGGTCATTGGCGAGGGGCCCGCTGCGCGCACGGTGCGCATTGATTTGCAGCCCTTTACACTGGTGGGGGCGACCACGCGATTGGGCCTTTTGACCACGCCGCTACGGGATCGTTTCGGCATTCCCACCCGCCTTTTATTTTACACCGAGGAAGAGCTTGACCTGATCGTCGCGCGCGGGGCGCGGCTGATGGGCATTGCGTCTGACCCCGAAGGCGTGCGCGAAATTGCGCGGCGTGCGCGCGGCACACCGCGTATTGCGGGGCGGCTTTTGCGCCGTGTGATTGATTTTGTCACGGTCGAGGGCACGGGGCGGCTGACGCGCGAAATTGCCGACCGCGCCCTAACGCGCCTTGGGGTTGATAACCTTGGGCTGGATGGGGCGGATCGGCGCTATATGACCTTGCTGGCCGAACATTATGGCGGGGGGCCTGTGGGGGTGGAAACCATTTCCGCCGCGCTGTCGGAATCGCGCGATGCGGTGGAAGAGGTGATCGAGCCGTATTTGCTGCAACAGGGCCTGATCCAGCGCACCCCGCGCGGGCGGATGCTGGCTGCGCGCGCATGGCGGCATTTGGGGCTGGATGCGCCGCGCGCGCCCAGCCAGTCTGATCTGTTCGAAGGCTAGGCGATGGACGAAAAGCCCACCCCCGAGGCCGTGACCGCGCTATTCACGCGCAGTACTGGCGAATATGTGTTCGCCCGCTGGGGCCGCCCGATTGCGCCTGTAATTTTTGGCGTGGATGATGCCACGCTGGCCACGTTCAAAGGCGCTGTGCAGGCGATGGTGGCGCTGGCCCGCCATGACACCGCCGAAACCGATCCTGAACTTGGCGCGAATTTGATGATTTTCTTCGCGCGCACATGGGATGAATTGCTGGACGTGCCCAACCTTGGCCAGTTGGTGCCCGATCTGGCCCCACTGGTGGCGCGTCTGAATACGGCGGGGGCCAATCAATACCGCTTTTTCCGTTTTGATACGCAGGGGGCAATTAAGGCTGCCTTTGTATTCCTGCGCATGGATGACCATCTGTCGCAAACCCCCGCGCAGGATTTGGCGCTGGCGCAGGCGGCGCAGGTGATCTGCCTGTGGTCTGACACCGCCTTTGCCACCCGCCCGATTTTGGCGGATGCGGGGGGCGTGGGGGTGCTGCGCGAGGACATCGCCGCGATCATTCGCGCAGCCTATGCGCCTGTTTTGCCAAACTCTTCCAACGATCCATCCCATGCGCTGCGCCTGTGGGCTCGGCTGCCATAATGCGCGAGGCCGATCTATACCCGCCCCTGAAGGCCTATCTCGAAGGGCAGGGGTATGAGGTGAAATCCGAAATCGGCAGCTGTGATATTATGGCGCGGCGCGGCGATGATCCGCCTGTGATTGTGGAAATGAAGCTGACCTTCTCGCTGGCCTTGGTGCTGCAAGGCGTGGCGCGGCAAGGGATGTTTGATACGGTCTATCTGGCCACCCCCATCGGCCCCAAGGGGTGGCCTGCAAGATATAAAGATATCATAGGGTTATGCCGCCGCTTGGGCCTTGGCCTGCTGGCGGTGAAGGGGGATGTGGTTGAGGCGCATTTGGACCCTGCCCCCTATGCCCCGCGCAAGAATTTGGCCCGCGCAGGTAAACTGCTGCGCGAGTTTGACCGCCGTGTGGGCGACCCGAATATGGGCGGCACCACGGGGATTAAACGGATGACGCATTACCGCCAAGACGCTTTGCGCATCGCCGCGGCGCTTGCGAATGGCCCCCTAAAGGCGCGTGAATTGACCAAGCTTTCCCAAGTTTCGCGCGCCTGCGCGATGGCGCGCACCGATCATTACGGCTGGTTTTCGCGGCCTGAAAGCGGCATTTATGCGCTGACACAGGCAGGCCACGCGGCGCTGCTATTGCATGGCGAAGAGATAGCCAAGCTATTGAAGGATAACACAAATGCACAGCTTTGAATGCCGCGTTTATTATGAGGATACGGATTTGGCGGGTATTGTTTATTACGCCAATTATCTGAAATTCATCGAACGCGCCCGCAGCGAATGGGTGCGCACCTTGGGGATAGATCAGGCGCAGCTCAAGGCGGATACGGGTGTGGTGTTTGCCGCGCGGCATCTGACGGCAGATTACCTGTTGCCTGCCAAGTTTGATGATGTTTTGACCATTTTGACCGAAGTGCTAGAAGCCAAAGGCGCGCGCATTGTGCTGGATCAGAGGGTTTTGCGCGGCGATGCCGTATTGTTTGACGCGCGCGTCACGCTGGTGGCCATCGGGGCAAATGGCGCGCCTGCTCGCCTGCCGCAAGCCCTGCGCGCCGCGCTGGCCTAAGGCCCCGATAGGCGCGGTTTTGCCGAATGTGGCAAAGATATGTTCATTTGCGTTTAGATGCGCTATACAAAAATGAATATCAGGGCGAATGCCCATAAAAACAGAGCAGGCATTATGAACACAGATACCCTTGCCATGGCGCAGGAGATTGATTTCTCGCTGCTGGCCCTTTTCGCCCGTGCGACCCTGACGGTGAAAATCGTGATGATCGGGTTGATCATCATGTCGTTTTGGTCTTGGTCGATCATCATTCGTAAGCACCTTTTGTTTCGCCATGCGCGCGGGGAATCGACCGAATTTGACGCGGCCTTTTGGTCGGGCGAGCCGCTGGATGAGTTGTTCGATAAAATCGGCGGAAGCCCGCGCGGGGCATCGGAGAAAATCTTTTCGGCGGGGATGCTGGAATGGCGGCGCAGCCACCGCGATGATGGGCGGCTGATTGCAGGGGCGCAGGCGCGGATTGACCGCGCGATGGACGTGGCCATTTCGCGCGAGGTAGAGGCGTTGAATTCTGGCCTGTCGTTTTTGGCAACCACTGGGTCTACCGCGCCCTTTATCGGCCTGTTTGGTACGGTTTGGGGGATTAAGCACAGTTTCGAGCAGATTGCGATTTCGCAAAACACCTCGCTTGCCGTGGTGGCCCCCGGTATTGCCGAGGCGCTGCTGGCCACGGGCATTGGCCTGATCGCCGCTATTCCTGCTGTGGTATTTTACAACAAGCTGAACTCGGACAGTGAAAAGATTGTCGGCGGGTATGAGGCCTTTG
>CAXNEP010000250.1:0-4212 GCA_964200865.1 Cypionkella sp.
CACCCGCGCGCGACAGAACTTTGGCGATACGCTCGCCTGCGGGGGGCGGCGCGGATTTTGGGGGGCTTGTCTTTTCGGCCATAGCAGGCATCCTTGGCTTGGCGCATCCCTGCGCGAGAAAGCGGGGGCTAGCCCCCGCGCCCCCAGGATATTTGAACCAGTATGAAAGAGCAACGCGCCTTTACCTCCTTTATGGATACCGCCCTTAGCGAGGCGCGTGAGGCGCGCGCGCGGGGCGAGGTGCCAGTGGGCGCGGTTTTGGTGATGGGGGGCGAAGTTTTGGCGCAGGCAGGCAATCGCACGCGGGAATTAAACGACCCCACCGCCCATGCCGAAATGCTGGTGATCCGGCAGGCCTGCGCGCGGCTGGGGGCCGAGCGGCTGACAGGCGCAGATTTGTACGTCACGCTAGAGCCTTGCCCGATGTGCGCGGCGGCCATTGCGGCGGCGCGGGTGGGGCGGCTGTATTTTGGGGCATTAGATCCCAAATCGGGCGGGGTGATGGTGGGGGCGCGGGTGTTTTCCCACCCGCAATGCCACCATGCACCGCAGGTTTATGATGGGATTGGGGCGGGCGAATCCGAAGCCCTGCTGAAGGCGTTTTTTGCCGCCAAGCGGTGATGGGCGTGGCGCATTGGCCACAACTTATGCGCAAGCGCAGCGAGATTGGGAAAAGAATTGGACAGAATGTCACAGCCGTGCAATCTGCCCCTATCAACACCTTGCCACAGGAGGGCATCATGATGACAGTATGCACCCTTTGGCGAATTCAGGGCCTTTGCCGCGCCTGAGTGATTGATCCGCCGCGCGGTTTGCGCGGCAAAACCCACCCCTAACGCATCCGTCAAAGCTGGGCCTTGTGGCCTGCGCGTTTGGCACAATTCTGTTCAAGCAAGGCACCCTTATGGGGTGATGTGACGCTATGATAAAGGCGAACCCTATGGCCAGCGCAGGGCCTGTTTTGCGTGATTTGATTGACGAGTTCGGCGCGCGGGCTGTTCTGGCCAGCTATCTGCGCGAGGTTTTGGCGCGGCGCAAAATGCCAGATGTAAATACGCTGCCCGAGCATCTGCGCAGCGATATCGGCCTGCCGCCACGCCCGCCAGACCGCCCACTATGGGAAAGGTATCGGTAACGCTACCCGCCCGCCCGCCAAAGGCTTGCCTGGGCTGTAAAGCCTTGCAGGGGCTGGGGCGGGCGGGTAAACGGGGGGCAATTGAAACGGAGCATCCCATGTCTATCGACATTGATATCGCGCGCAAAGTGGCCAAACTGGCCCGCATTCGGGTAGAGACGGGCGATTTGCCGCCTTTGGCCGAAAAGCTTTCTGGCATTTTGGGCCTGATGGCGCAGTTGAACGAGGTGGATGTATCGGGGATTGAACCGATGACATCGGTCACGCCGCAGCGGCTGAAACGGCGCGCCGATGTGGTCAATGACGGCGATCAGCAATCCGCCGTTCTGGCCAATGCGCCCGATGCGCGCGAGGGATTTTTTGCAGTGCCGAAGGTGGTAGAATGAGCGCGACTTGGACAATTTCTGCCGCCCGTGATGCCCTGCGCAAGGGCGAGGTTTCGGCCACTGATCTGACCATGTCTTGCCTGACGGCCATTGATGCAGCCGATGGGCTGAATGCCTTTGTGCATAAAACCCCCGAACTTGCCCTTGCACAGGCGCGGGCGGCGGATGCGCGCCTGAAGGGCGGCGATGCCCCCAGCCTGTGCGGCATCCCATTGGGGATAAAGGATTTATTTTGCATCAAAGACGTGCCAACACAGGCCGCATCAAACATTCTGCGCGGGTTTAAGCCGCAGTATGACAGCACTGTCACGACCAAACTGTTCGGCGCTGGTGCGGTGTGCCTTGGCAAGCTGAACATGGACGAATTCGCGATGGGCTCGTCGAACGAATCCTCGTGCTATGGCCCTGCGGTCAACCCGTGGAAGGTGGACGCGCGCAAGCTGACGCCTGGCGGGTCTTCGGGCGGCTCGGCCGCTGCTGTGGCGGCGGATTTGTGCCTTGGGGCCACGGGAACGGATACGGGCGGATCAATTCGCCAGCCAGCCGCTTTTACGGGCATTACGGGGATCAAGCCCACCTATGGCCGCGTGTCGCGCTATGGGATTATCGCCTACGCGTCCAGCCTTGACCAAGCGGGCCCAATGACCAAATCTGTGCGCGATGCGGCGATTATGTTGCAGGCTATGGCGGGGCATGACCCGAAAGACAGCACCTCTGCCGACATTCCCTTGCCAGATTTTGAGGCGGCACTTACGGGCGATATTCGCGGCAAGAAAATTGGGATCCCGCGCGAATATCGGATGGATGGCATGTCTAGCGAAATCGTGTCGCTGTGGGAAAAGGGCGCAGATATGCTGCGCGCTGCTGGGGCGGAAGTGGTGGATATCTCGCTGCCCCATACGAAATACGCCCTGCCCACCTATTACATCATTGCGCCTGCCGAAGCATCTAGCAACCTTGCCCGCTATGACGGGGTGCGATACGGCCACCGCGCCGCGCTGGCTGCGGGCGACGGTATCACCGAAATGTACGAAAAAACACGTGCCGAAGGGTTTGGCCCCGAGGTGCAGCGCCGCATTATGGTGGGCACCTATGTGCTGTCGGCAGGGTTTTATGATGCCTATTACAACCGCGCCCGCCGCGTGCGCGCCCTGATCAAGCGCGATTTCGAGACGGCCTTTGCGGCAGGCGTGGATTGCATTTTGGCCCCCGCCACCCCCACCCCCGCCTTTGGCTTGGGCGAACAAGGCACCACCGACCCCGTGGAAATGTATCTGAACGATGTGTTCACCATCACGCTGAACCTTGCAGGATTGCCAGGCATTTCCGTGCCGATGGGCCTTGATACGCAGGGCCTGCCGCTGGGTCTGCAACTGATTGGCCCTGCTTGGGGTGAGGCCGATCTGCTAAATCACGCCTATGTTTTAGAGAAATCGGCAGGATTTGTGGCCAAAGCCGAAAAATGGTGGTAGAAGGTCGTCAAAATAATAAACGACCGAGGCAAAAATGCGTGCATATCATTTGGTTTTCGCCGCCCTAGGGCTGGCGGCTTGCTCGCCCGCTGTTCCAGATTCGGGTCTGGGCGTGGGATTTCAAGATTACGATACCTACATTGCCAACCGCCAAGCGGTTTTGGCGCAGCCCATGTCGGCGGGCACGGGTATTCTGCCACAGCCGAGCGCGGGATTTTCCGCCGCAGGCGCGGCAGCCGCTATCGCAAGCGCCCAAGGAACTGCGCCGCAGAGCGCTGGCGATCCCAATCCATTGGCCCCCCGATCGTTGCAAGAACAGGCGGCTCTGTTGGGCGGCGCTCAGCCAGCGCCAGTGTCCAGCATCGCAGCGCCTTTGGCACCAGCACCAGCACCAGCACCTGACCCTAACGCTGGGCGGGTAATAGGCGCCGCGCCCCTTGCCCCTGCAGCGACTGGCGATCTTGCCCCAGCCACCACTGGCGGCCTTGCTGCTGTGCGCCCGCGCGGCAATGCCCCCACTGGCATCACCGAAACCGTATCAGAAATGGCTGCAGTCGGCGGCGTGTCGGATGAACAAGATTTCGAGGCGGTGGCCGCCCGCGAAACCATTGAAAGCGATAAGGCCCGTATCGAGCGCAACCGCGCCCAATACCAAATAGACCAACCCGGCGCTTTGCCGCAGCGCACAGGGCAAGTTGGCCCCAGCATTGTGGAATATGCTTTGGCCACGCAGCACCCCGTTGGGGTGAAACTGTTCCGCCGCTCGCCCTTTAAATTCAAAAAGGTCGAAGTGGCCTGCGCGCCCTATGCCAACGCCGATCTGGCGCAAGAGGCGTTTTTGGGCGCTGGCGGGCCAGATCGTGACCGTTTGGGCGTTGACCCTGACGGCGATGGGTACGCCTGTGGGTGGGATCCATCCCCTTACCGCGCGGTTGTGCCATAAGCGGGGGGTTTCCTTCGCCGAACTTTGGGCCGCGCAAGAATAATGCGCGCGCCAGCCTGATTGTGCTGCATTATACCGCTATGGCCACTGCCGCCGAGGCGCGGGCGCGGCTGTGCGACCCCGCCTTCGAAGTATCCGCCCATTGGCTGATAGATGAGGCAGGCCAAGCCGAGCCTTTGGTGGACGAGGGCGCGCGCGCGTGGCACGCAGGCGCAGGGGCTTGGGCAGGGCAAAGCGATATCAACAGCCATTCCATTGGCATCGAAATCGCCAATC
>CAXNEP010000251.1:0-4206 GCA_964200865.1 Cypionkella sp.
TGGCTTTCAAGCAAGCATTTTTTCCATGTTCCAGCCGTACTGGAGGAGACGATCATCGGCCCCGAACTCATCGTCTCAAAAAAGCACGATAATGGCCCACGACGATCTGATCCAATCCCGAAATCGTGCTGTCGTTCGGTCAAATTGGCTGAAATCTCTTGCCAAGCATCAGCGTAAAGCGCCGCGTTGGGGAATTCTGTCATAAGAACCAAAATCTCGGAAACATGATGGTCTGCCCATGTATCATCTGCGTCCAAAAACAGAATGGCCTCGCCGCGAGCGGCTGTCCAACCCGTGTTGCGGGCCGCGGCCGCGCCGCGATTTTCTTGTCGTATAAGGCGAAGGACTGATGCATGTGCAGGCGAAGTTGCGGCCCAGTCTTGGACTGCGGCACCCGATCCGTCGGTTGATCCGTCATCCACCACGACCAGTTCAAAGGCGGCGTTTGCCAGGCGGCATGACTGAAAAGCGCCCGCAAGAGCGGCCGCGACATGGCGGACTTTTTGGTACAGGGGAATGATGACTGATACCGATGGCAGAGCGCCAGTCATCGCAGGATGAATCATATGTGACTTTCAGCTTCAAAGACCGTCTATGCCATCATTCAACTGCGCACAAATGCAAATCGAACAGCAGGCACACTTGAAACGGCTAGCGGTCAAGATATCTGGAAAGCGGTGACCAAAAACGTTATAGACCCCGCAGTGCTTAGCGAAATCATCGAGATGGCGCTAAGCGATCATACCAGTTTTGCGCAGATTACGGCCCTACACGGCCTTAGTCAGGACGAGGTCAAAGCCTTAATGCGGCAAAACATTCAACCAGGCAGTTACCGCGCCTGGCGCAAACGGGTGCGCCAGTTTAGCGACCGTCGCGCGACTTACAAATAAGGCTTTGGGACGCAAGGGTCATCGCCTTGCCAGCGCGGTCAGTCGTTTCTGCCAAAAGTTGCTTTCAATGGCTGCAAGAGATAAGCCGAACATCGCCGCCCATTTCCCGCTTTCAAAAGATGGCCGAAACGTTTAGCCGTCTGACGCTTTGCAATGTTAGGACAAATCATGGCGCAAAATGCCACCATCTACAAAGTTGAGCTTTCCGTCTCTGACATGGATCGCCATTACTATGAGACCCATAAACTGACGGTGGCAAAGCACCCGTCCGAGACGGATGAACGGCTTATGGTGCGCATCGTTGCTTTTGCGATGAACGCGCATGGGAATTTGGAAATGACCAAGGGTCTTTCGACTGATGACGAGCCAGACATTTGGCAAAAAAGTTTGGACGGCGCACTGGATGTCTGGGTGGCGCTGGGCCTTCCCAGTGAAAAGGTGATGCGGCAATCGTGCAGCAAGGCAGCCAAAGTGATTGTCTATCCCTATGGCGGTAGGACGGCCGATGTTTGGTGGGACAAGATTAAGGGCAGCACCACCCGTTTCGATAACCTGCAAGTCATAAATTTTTCCGAGCACGACACCAACGAACTGGCAAAACTGGCAAGCCGCGCGATGCGGCTTCAGGTCAATATTCAAGACGGCGAAGTGATGGTCAGTTTGGGAGATCACATTGTCAACATCACCCCTCGCCAATGGAAAAGCGCTGCGTGATTTTGCCCAACTCCGGCATGCGATGTGCAGCCTTACAGGGGTCAATCAACATGACCTTTGCTAATGCCATGAACCGATTTTTGGAAAATGCGCATTATCAGGCCTAAACCGCCCAACGATACAGCAAAACCGTAGATAAGACTGACCGTACGCCTATGTCTTTCGGCCCGCGCCGCCCGCACCGATACACTTCAGCATAGGACGGCAAATGCCGCTTGGCATTCGAACGCCATAGGGCATAAATGGCTCCATATAGTTGCGCCATTACATTACACGATCATTTTTCATCATAAGATTTTAGAGGCCTGCCCATGAAAATAGGGATCCGCAGTTTATTGGTATCTACGTGTCTGGCCGTTTCAGTATGGTCAGTTCTTGCTGCCAAGGCCGACGTCGCCAATGTTCAAGGGATACCATACCCATCAGCCAACATAGAGATTGGCGAGGTGTTGAACCCCGACGAAGCCGCTGATGCAGACCGACTGGCAACGGACTTGTCCAACAAGATCCAGCGCGATTACCATCGCGGAGGCGCACGACGCGACGCGCATCCCAAAGCGCATGGCTGTGTGAAGGCAAAGTTCAATATCTTGGCCGATTTGCCCGTTGAACTTCAGGCGGGCGTTTTTCGCGCTGGGCAAAGCTATGACACCATCATCAGATTTTCAAACGGCTCACCGAACGCGGTAGGCGATGACAATTCGGGTGATACGCGGGGCATGGCCATAAAGATATTGGACGCTGCTGGCGACAAGTTGTTTGCCGACCCCGCCCATCCCGATGCGCAGGACTTCATCCTGATTTCCAGCCCATATTTCTTTGTCAATGGATCGGCTGGCTATACGGAATTCTTTCGGATCGTGAATGACGGTGGCCTGCTGTCTTTGTTCAAAATTCCGTTTATCCTTGGGCTAGGCGGCACGATCAACGCAGGCAAAATGCTGTCGCAAAAGATCGATAACCCTTTGGATGTAAAATACTATTCTGTAACACCATATCAGTTGGGGATGCCGGCGCAAAAGCAAGTTGTCAAATATTCGACAAAGCCTTGCGCGCCAGTTGCCCAAGCGCAAGCAGGCGACGGCCCAAACTTTTTGCGCGATGCTATGCAGCAGCATTTGGGCGCTGGGCCTGCCTGTTTCATCTTTGGCGTGCAGCTGCGCCCAGATAACAGTTATTCCATTGAAGATGTCATCACCGAATGGCCCGAGGACGAGGTTCCATTCATGGACGTCGCGCGCATCGAAATTCCGCAGCAGGAATTTGATACCGCGGCGCAGAACGAGGCCTGCGAAAGCATGTCCTACAACCCTTGGCACAGCATCGAGGCGCACCGCCCCCTTGGGACAGTGAACCGTATGCGCAGGGTTGTTTACGAAATCATTAGCGAGCTGCGTTTTGAAATGAACGATGTTTCGCTTGAAGAACGTCAGGTGACCCCATGAAGAAAATCGTCTTTCTTGCGGCTGTTCTAACCGCCGCAGCCGCTGGATATGGGTATATTCACCAGATTTCCGAAGTTGCTTTGGTGGATTTGCCCGCGCCGCCCGCTGGGTTTGAACCGAGTCCAGTTCCCAGCGATTGGCAGGTAGAACTTAAATCTCGCACCGATGCCAAGGCTGATTATTTGGCCCAAAAGTATACCGCTGCCAGCTGGTTCGAGAATTTCCCGTTCTCGAAATCTGATGGCATTCCTTATGTGATTTTGCGGCTGTTGCCGAAGATTGCCCCAGAAATTTGGGGGCAGGATCGCGATTTTGGCAAAAGCTTTGGGTTGTTTGCCCGCACGGACAGCACGGGCCTTGCCCTGCCCGTTGGCATTGGGATGAGCGGTCTTAATCCAGACCGTCCAACTGCGACAGACTTTACCAGCTTTACTTGCGGGGCCTGCCACATTGGGCGAGTCGATTTGGGCAATGGGCAAACCTCGCACATCTGGGGCGGCGTGAACGCCGAGTTCAATATCACCAAGTTTTTTGTCGACTTCAAAAACACTTTGGACATGATGGCGCAAGGCGCGCAAGGCGATGCGCGCACGGCGAATATCCGCGATGCCCTTGTCGCCGAGCTGGAGCAGATTAGGGAAACTAGCCCCACATACCTGTACCGCAATGCTGTCTATGGCCCCCAAACCTTTGATGCCGCCTATGAGGCGGCGCAGATTGATGCCTTTCTTGCCGATGCAGACAATCTTGTGGGCCGAACAGTTACCTATATTGACAGCTTTGTGTTTGCCTATGGCCATTATTTGGACAGCACCTACGCAGGCTATCAGGCGCAGATGTTGCAAGGCTTGCCTGGCATGGCGGATGCAACAGGCGTTAGCGCCGCGCATGGGTATGAACTGCTAGAGACAAGCTTTATCGGGCGGCTGTTTGCCCAAAACCTGCTGCCGTCATCGCCGGGTTTGACCGACTATATGCTGGTCTGGGATCAAGACAATCGCACGGCGCAGTGGAATGAAGATGGCACGCTGCTGGTTAATGGTGGCGGTCAGTATAACGGCAACATTCCTATACCAATTTACCGCAACCTTGCCGCATCCATGACGATGGGGCTAGCAGACACCGATCTGCGCGTTGCGGCCTTTGCCGCCGATCTG
>CAXNEP010000252.1:0-4193 GCA_964200865.1 Cypionkella sp.
CGGCTTTGCAGATCGGTCACCTCCCAAAACGTGGTGTTGGGCAGACGCTTTTCGGGATTAAAGGCCACGCGCGGCGCGCGCTCGCCCGTTTCGAACATCAACGCACGGCCAGAAGCGATGGGGCGTTTTGTAAGGGTTTCTTTCTTGCGTGACACGCCTTCCATCAGCGATTGGCCAAGACCGAAATACAGCGCTAGGCTGCGATAGGTTTTGGCGCGTGATGGTTTGGGCGGCAGGGTTGGCGGGGCGTTTTGCGGGCTATCTTCTGTCAAAACTCGCACCCTATAAACACAGATTGTAGCGTTACAGTAAATCGGCCACCGCGCTGGGTGCAATCCAAAGTTGCAAAGCAACGGCTGTGTCAGTCGTCGCGGGCCACATATTCCAGCAGGTCAGCGGGCTGACAATCTAGCGCCTTGCAAATCGCTTCTAGCGTTTCAAACCGCACGCCGCGCACTTGGCCTGTTTTCAAAAGACTAAGGTTTTGCACGGAAATGCCGATTTGGTCGGCCAAATCTTTGGACATCATTTTGCGGCGGGCCAGCATGACATCAAGGCGCACGATGATGGGCATTAGACGAACCCTTCGTTATCGCGGGCGATGGCGATGGCCTCGCGCATGATCCAGCCAACAAGGTAGAACCCACCGCCGCACAGGATTAGGCCAGCGGATTCGGAGTTGAAGTAAAAGGTGGGGGGTAGTGGCCCGTCTGGGTTGTGCCATGAGATGATCATGGGATTGAGAAAATTTGCCACCAAATCTGCCGCGCCAGAGGCCGCTGTGGCACAGCCGATCAGGCGAAAGCGGTTTGCGATGCGGGTGTCGAACAAGACCCCACGCTGCACAAGCCCCATCATGGATGTAGCGGTTCCAACGGCCAGCAGGCCAAAGGCGATGGGGGTCAGCCAAACCGCCAGATAGACATAGCGCGTGATAAGCGCGATTTGGGCATCTGGATGCGCCCAATAGTCGTTTTGCCAGCGATCAGGCGAGAGTAGCGCATAATCCAGCGTGCCGCCTGCGGTTTTCCAGATGTAGAACAGGGTGAATATCGCCAGCAACGGCTGCAAGATTGTGGCGGTGCGTTGGATACGATCCATGACATGCTTCCCGATTTTTCTTGACTAATTCATGTTATACGTGAATTCATAGCACGCAAAGGTTGTTCAATCAACCTTGCGGTGTGGGTGTTAGCAGGAGAATGACATGACACAGATTGTCAGGGCAATTGCGATTTTGGGCGGCGCGATTGAACAGCTTCGGCAAAATGCACAGGCCATTGCCCGCCATATCGGGCCTGCGTATCTACTGTGGGTTATGCTGGCAATAGCGCTGCAATGGGCGGCGCATGGTAAGATTTCGGCCGCGCCGCTGTACATGACAGTTGACGAGGGCGAAATCAGCCAGATTGCGTCTGGTTGGTTGATTGCATTTTCCGTGGTTATTCATACTGCCGCCTATGTCTATATCGCAGTTGCTTGGCACCGCGTGGCGCTGCGGCCTGATGCGGTTCGGCCCAATGCGGGGCATTTGGGCCAGTATTTGTGGCGCCTGGTGCAGCAGATGTTTATTCTGGTCGTGCCAATTATTGTTTTCGTTGTCGCAAACGTTTTTGCTTCGGCATCGGCGATTACTGGGGCGATATATAGCGAGGCTTTGTGGCCTTTGGCGCTGAGTATCGAAAGCGTTCTGAATTTTATCTACTCCGTTTGTATCGGCTGGGTCTTGCTGCGCTTTGGCCTGATATTGCCCGCCGCCGCAGTTGGGCATGATGGATACGGGCTTGGCGCGTCATGGAAAGACACGGCCAGATATGCATGGCCGCTCGTGTGGATCGCGTTGGTTGAGGCAGGGCTGTGGAGCGCGTTCGATTGGCTGGCGGCGAAGGCGGGCCATCTGGGCGAGGGTGCTGCGTTTTTCGTGGATGTGTTCACTTGGCCCCTTCCGTTTTTGCTGGGCCTGTCTATTTTGACCTATTTGTATCAGGTGCAATCAAATGACGCAGAATGAGCGCACTGCGGATTACGCCCGCAAACTGGCCGCCGCCCATGCGCAAGCGCAGGCGGCGGGGATGAAGCGGTGGCAATATGATGATTGGTTTGCCCGATTTTTGCGTAACATTGGGCTGCGCCTTCGGCCCATACCCTATCAGCATTTGGGATGGGTCTGGGTTCGGTGGTTTGGCTTTATGGCCGTGATTTTTGGAAACTGGCTGTGGGGCGGTTGGGCGCAGGATATGTCAACTCCTCGCCTTGCGGTCATAACGGCCAGTGTGGCGGCATTGTTGGCAGGTATAAAAGTAATGATTTTGATGGCAGAGCGCCGCAAATACAACCTAACCCCGTGGAGCGCGCTGTGACCAAAAACAGTGACCTATCGCTTTTGTTGACCGTCCTTACCCTGCCGCTTTTCCTTGCTATTGGAATGGCGGTTTCGGCGTGGGGGTTTGGCGAAATGCTTGGCACTGACACGCTGGCCATGTTCATGATGATGATTCTAATGTTTTCGGCCCTTAGCGCGCAATCGCAGGGCCGAAAGGTGCTGGCTAGGGGGCCACGGGCGTTGGTGCAACATCTTGGCTTGGCGTTTGGAATGTTTGGCATAGTGATTGTGGGCAACGTGCCACCTGCCGAGATGACGTTGGGCCAGATGCTGCAAGGTTGGCTGTGGTTTCCCGCCATCTTTCTTTTTGTCCCAGCGTTGGCCGCGATCAAGCCGCTGCGCGCGCTGCGGCGCCATCCGCGCGCGCTGTGGATTTTGGCGCGGCGCGGGGCAATTACGGTCTGGATTTTCGCCCTTATTGCAGCTCTGAACGCGTTCGATGAAAATGCCAGCCTTGCGCAGGGTGTATGGATGTTTTGCGTATGGCTTTCTGTTTTGGCAGCGAGCGGGGTTAGTTTAAATGCCTATCGCGGAATGTGCAAAACACGGTTAGGCAAGGCCGCCGTCCTTCTTGCGCAAACGGTTTCCGTTCTGGCGATGATATTTGTTTTTGTTTACGCGATGCTGATGGGCCAAATAGAGGGGTTTGGTGACCTGCCCTATGGAGGAATGATTAGTGGCGGTGTGGGCGTACTTTTGGCGAATTATTTCATGCGCCCCAAAAATGCGGGATTGTAACGCCTAGCGCACCGCCTCTAACCCTGCATCCTGCAGCCTGCAATCGCGGATGACATCGTCGCCACAGCGGCGGGGTTCCAGCGATTTGGTCAGGCAAATCCGTGCCTCTTGGATCATGTCTGATTTGCAGGTGATGGTGATTTGATCGCGCGTCAGGGCGGGGTTTGCCTCAAGGAATGCATCCTCAATCACCGATGCGGGCAGGGTTAGATCGCGGGTGATTTGTTGGAAAACGGGCGGCAGGGTGATGCTGTCATAGGCCGCGCGGGCGGTGTCAAAATAGTCTTGCGCGGAAAGGCCTGCGCAGCGGCCGTGTTTTTTCCACTGATAGAACGCAAGGCCTGCGCCGCCCATGATGTCGGCCATTTCGGCGGTGTCTTGGCGCGATGGGTCGGGTTGAACGGTACGGCAAAAGCTGGGCCAGCCATCTTCGTATTGCGGCCAAAGCCCGTGCAACACCCAGGTCAGCCCGCGCCCATTATCGCATTGCGGATCATCGCGCGCGTCACCTTCCAGCGCGCACCAATTGGATGACCAAGACAGGGACATGACGTAATAATCAAAATCGCCAGCGCGTTCGCCTTCGGCCAATGCGGGGGCGGCCAGACACAGGGCCAAAGCAGTCACTATCAGTTTACGCATTTACGCTTTCCCTTTGCACAAATTGGCGCTATAGGAGCTTTGATTACCCGAAATCGTGGAAATCGCGGCCAGCGCCGCAACCGTTTTCTCGGCACGGGAAAGAATTGTAAAGCGCTTTGCGCAGGTTTGAAATGAAACGCGCTTTGCGCGTAGGGGGCGAAAGGGATTGCAGATGAACAAGCCATTGATGTCCAAGGCTACGGCTGTTTGGCTGGTGGATAACACCACGCTGACCTTTCGGCAGGTGGCCGAATTCTGCGGTTTGCACGAATTGGAAGTGCAGGGCATTGCTGACGGCGATGTGGCGGCGGGGGTTAAGGGATTTGATCCCGTGGCCAACAACCAATTGGACCCGATTGAAATTGAACGCGCCGACAAAGACCCGATGCATAACCTAAAGCTGAAGTATAACCCTTCGGCTGTGGGCGAG
>CAXNEP010000253.1:0-4187 GCA_964200865.1 Cypionkella sp.
CCCCTATCTGGCCATGGCGGGCGAATTTCGGGTGCATTACGCGGGCTTTTTTGACCCAGGCTTTGGCCATACATCGGCGGGCGGCGCAGGATCGCGCGGCGTATTAGAGGTGCGCTGCCACGAAGCGCCCTTTGTGCTGGAACACGGGCAAGTCGTGGGCAGGCTTGTCTATGAAAAAATGGCCGCGCGCCCAGATACCCTGTATGGGGCGGGAATTGCGTCGAATTATCAGGGCCAAGGGCTGAAACTGGCCAAGCAGTTTCGCAGCTAGCCCCCAAAATGCCGCAAACGCGCGCTGCTTTTGCGCCAATGCCTTTAACCTTACGGCCAAAAGGGAACTGATTTCGTGACCATTGCAGCGGTAAACCAACCTGTACGCATCGATCAGGCCGATATTGCACCCGCCCAGTGGGATGACCCTGCGCGCGGCACGATCACGTGGAAAACCCTGATGTCGGGCGATGTAACCGCAACCGATAGCCTTGTCTGCGGCATTGCAATCATGCAGGCGGGCGATACATTCGCGCTGCATTCGCACCCGCAGGCCGAGGTTTATTTTGGCCTAGAGGGCGCGGTTGACGTGTGGATTGATGGGGGTATCTTCCCGCTAACTGCTGGCGTGGCCTTGTTTATTCCGGGAGGCGCGGTGCATGGTGTGCTGCGCGCATCGGGCCCCGTGCGGTGGTTTTACACATTCGCCGTTGATCGTTTTGATGCTATTGCCTACACGTTCCTACCCCCCGAAGACCCGAGGATGCCATGACACAAGCCACCGTTATTTTCACCCCATCCGGCAAGCGCGGGCATTTTGCCATTGGCACGCCCATTTTGACCGCCGCGCGCCAATTGGGCGTGGATTTGGATTCGGTCTGCGGCGGGCGCGGCATTTGCAGCAAATGCCAAATCACGCCCAGCTACGGCGAGTTTTCCAAATTTGGCGTGACGGTAGACGAAGGCGCGCTGTCAGAATGGAACGCGGTAGAGCAGCGCTATAAAGATATTCGCGGGTTGATCGATGGGCGGCGTTTGGGCTGCCAAGCGCGCGTAATGGGCGATGTCATTGTCGATGTGCCACCCGAAAGTCAGGTGCACAAACAGGTTATCCGCAAATCGGCCTCTGCGCGCGATATGGTGATGGATCCAGCCACCCGCGCCTATTTTGTCACTGTCGAACAGCCCGATATGCACGAACCATCGGGCGATTTTGAACGGCTAAAGGCCGCGCTTTCGCGCGAATGGGGCATTGATGACGTGACCGCAGACCTGCCCCTTTTGCGCCGCCTGCAACCTGCGCTGCGGCGCGGGGAATGGTCTGTCACCGTGGTGCTGAACAAGGGCAACCATGATGCAAGCCACAGAATTTTAGACATTTTTCCTGGATTCTATGACGGCGCGCTTTACGGGCTGGCCATTGATTTGGGCAGCACGACCATTGCTGCACATTTGTGCAACTTGTCCGATGGCGCGGTTTTGGCCAGCGCAGGCGTGATGAACCCGCAAATCCGCTTTGGTGAAGATTTGATGTCTCGCGTGTCCTATGTGATGATGAACGAGGGCGGCGATGTGGAAATGACATCGGCCGTGCGTGCATCGATTGCCGCCCTTGCGACCAGCATTTCGGCCGAGGCGGGCATCGATCCGCGCGCCATTTACGAAGTGGTTTTTGTCTGCAACCCCGTGATGCACCACCTGCTGCTGGGCATTGATCCAGTCGAGCTGGGCCAAGCACCCTTTGCGCTGGCGGCCAGCGAATCATTGTCGCTGGCGGGGGCGGATTTGGACATATCCACCATCAACCCAGCCGCCCGCGCCTATATTCTGCCCTGCATTGCAGGCCATGTAGGGGCCGATGCGGCGGCGGTCGCCCTTTCGGAAGAACCCAATAAATCCAATGACATGGTGCTGATTGTTGATGTTGGCACCAATGCCGAAATCCTGCTGGGCAATACCGCACGCGTGCTGGCCTGTTCGTCCCCCACTGGCCCCGCGTTTGAAGGCGCGCAAATCTCATCGGGCCAGCGCGCAGCCCCTGGTGCCATTGAACGCGTGCAGATTGACCCTATCACCAAAGAGCCCCGCTTTTCGGTGATTGGCTGCGATAAATGGAGCGATGAGGACGGCTTTGCCGAGGCAACCGCGCAGTCGGGCGTGACTGGCATTTGCGGGTCGGGCATAATCGAGGCTGTGGCCGAACTGCGCATGGCGGGGCTTTTGGATCAGGGCGGGCTGATCGGCGGGCCCGATCAGACTGGCACCGCGCGCTGCATTCCCGAAGGGCGCACGCATTCGTATATTTTGCACGACGGCACCGCGCAGGGCGGCCCGCTGATCACTGTAACCCAAGGCGATATTCGCGCCATTCAATTGGCCAAGGCCGCGCTGTATGCGGGGGCCAAATTGCTGATGGATGAGATGGGCGTTGAAAAGGTGGACCGCGTGGTTTTGGCAGGCGCGTTCGGCGCGCATATCAGCCCAAAACACGCAATGGTTTTGGGCATGATCCCAGATGTGCCTTTAGATAAAGTGATTTCCGCAGGCAATGCGGCAGGCACGGGCGCGCGCATGGCGCTGGCCAGCAACAGCGCGCGCGACACCATCGAAGAGGTGGTGCGCCATATTCACAAGGTGGAAACCGCAATCGAGCCGCGCTTTCAAGAACATTTCGTCAATGCCTCGGCCATTCCCAACGCGGTCGATACCTTCCCCGAACTGGGCATGGTCGTGACTCTTCCCGACGTGTCGTTCAACACCTCTGGTGCGGGCAGCGCGGGGCGCAGGCGCAGGGGCTAGCGGGGAGAATTTTGCACGCGGGGGGGTGACTTTAGCGCGCTCTACTCTAGATTTAGCCCATGCATGATGATCATCTTTCCGCCCTGCTGACCCGCATCGCCGCCCAAGACCGCGCGGCCTTTGGCACGTTTTATTCTGCCACCGCGCCGAAACTTTTTGGCCTGCTGATCCGTATTATGGGAAACAGGGCCGAGGCAGAGGACGCATTGCAAGAGGTATTCACCAGAATTTGGCAGCGCGCGGCGCGGTACAGCCCCGAACGGGGCAGCGCGATGGCTTGGGCCGTGGCATTGGCGCGCAATCATGCCATTGATCTGATCCGCGCGCGCAAGCCCAGCCATTTGGGCGATGACGATGAACTTGCCGCCGCCGCAGACCCTGCCCCCCGCGCCGAAGTGCAAATGATTGCGCGCGGCGAGGCGGCGCGCATTCACCACTGCCTTGGCCAGCTTGATCCTTCTGTGGCAACCGCTGTGCGCGGGGCCTATCTTTCGGGCCATTCTTACAGTGATCTTGCACTTGCCGCCGATGTGCCTTTGAATACGATGCGAACATGGCTGCGACGCGGCCTTATATCCTTAAAAGACTGCATGGCCCAATGACACCGCCCGCCACTTCTGCACCTGTCGATGAAAACGACCTTTTGGCCGCTGAATATGCTTTGGGCGTTCTGGAAGGCGCGGATCGCGCGCGCGCAGAAGGTCTTGTCAAACAATCGCCTGCCTTTGCCGCCCGCGTGGCCGCATGGGAGGCGCGGCTTTCGCCTTTGGCCGATGAGGTGGAGGCCGTACCACCCCCTAACCTGATGCCCAAAATCGAAGCGCGGCTGTTTGGCGCGCCCAAACTGCGGCGCTGGTTTACCATGCCCACAGGCTGGCTGGGCGGGCTGATTGGCACGGGCGCAATGGCGGCGCTGTCGGTGGTGGTGCTGGCGCTGCTGCTGAATTTTGGCGGCACCGCGCCGCACACCCCCATTCAAACCGCCACCCTAATTGCCGAAGGCAGCCCTGTGGAATTTCTGGCGCAGCTTGATGGGGGCAATCTGACGCTAACGCGCACCAAAGGCGCGCCCGCTGCAGCCGACCGCAGCTATGAGCTGTGGCTGATTGATGGTGATAAGGCCCCCGTCTCGCTGGGGCTGATTGATGCCGCCCTGACCCTGCCCGCCCCGAATGTGGCGATTGGCTATGTGCTGGCCGTCACGGACGAACCCTTTGGCGGCGGGCCAAATGGCACTGCCACAGGGCCCATCATCGCCGCTGGCATGTTTGTCGAAAATTAATTTCAGAAAATTTTGCGCAGTTTGAAACTTTTGCCTGCGCCCCATCGTTACTGATGTAAGCGGCGGGATTGGCCCACCGCGCAATCAGGAGACGGAAGATGAAATCAGTATTCTT
>CAXNEP010000254.1:0-4182 GCA_964200865.1 Cypionkella sp.
GTCCATCGGCCTTGGCGTGATGCTGCTGACCCATGCGCATTTGGCGCTAGAGGCGTGGGCCGTGGGCATTTTGCCCGATTGGCTGCTGGCACTATCGACATCGATTTGACCCATTGTTCTCACCCCTTCTGAAAGGACATCCCATGACCCTATCCCTTACCCGCCGCGCGGCCTTTGCCCTTGCAATGGCTATGGCCACTTTGCCGCTGCTTTCGCCCATGGCCGCCCATGCCGCCGCGCCCACCCAAATGACCCCCGCACAAGTGCAAGATTTGCAAGCGTCAGGACTGCCGCTGCTGGTGGTGTTTCGCGCCGATTGGTGCAGCACCTGCGCCGCCCAAGAACGCGCGATCAATGCGATTTTGGCCGATGATCCAACCTTGGGCGAGGCGGTGACGATTGCCCTGATCGATTGGGACGAATACGGCAACGACCCCTTTACGACAGGGCTAAACATTCCGCGCCGATCGACCCTTGTGCGGTTCAATGGCAACGTTGAAATTGGCCGCCTTGTCGCGCAGACCTCGCGCGCGCAGATCGAGGCGCTGTTGCGCAGTTAAGGCCGCGCTGGTGGTGGGGCGATTGCAACTTGCCCCCGCGCGCCCTACATTCGCGGTATGTTAGACCTGCATCACAGCTTTGCCGCCGATGTGCCCCTTGGGGTGCTGGAACAAACACCCGACCCTGCGCCAGCCCCCGCGCTTGTGGTGCTGAACGCAGCGCTGGCGGGCCAGCTTGGCCTGCCGCTGGACGTTTTGCGCCAGCATGGCGCTGCTTGGTTTTCGGGGGCACGTTGGCCCGCCAGCGCCACGCCGCGCGCGATGGCCTATGCGGGGCACCAGTTTGGCGGGTTTTCGCCCGTGCTTGGGGACGGGCGCGCGCATTTGCTGGGCGAGGTTATCACCCCAGAGGGCGCGCGGTTTGATCTGCATTTGAAAGGGTCAGGCCGCACCGCCTTTTCGCGCGGGGGCGATGGGCGCGCGCATTTGGCCCCGATGCTGCGCGAATATTTGGTATCGGAATCGATGGCGGCGCTTGGCATTCCCACCACCCGCGCGTTGGCGGTGGCCACCACGGGGCGCGATGTGCTGCGCGATGGCGGGCTAAAACGCGGCGCAGTTCTGGCGCGCATTGCCGCCAGCCATATCCGCGTGGGCACGTTTGAATATTTTGCAAGTCGCGGCGATGTGGGCAGTTTGCGCGCGCTGATGCATCACACCTTAGCGCGCCATTACCCCACTGCCGAACAGTCCGCCTTTGGCCTGCTGGACGCGGTGATCGCGGCACAGTCGCGGCTGATTGCGGCATGGATGGGGGTTGGATTTGTCCACGGGGTGATGAACACCGACAATATGGCCCTTTCGGGGGAAACCATCGACTATGGCCCCTGCGCGTTTATCGACGCGTATGACGAAAACGCGGTGTTTTCATCCATCGATCATTCAGGGCGGTATAGCTATGGGATGCAGCCGCGCATTTTGGCGTGGAATATCTCGCGTTTGGCCCAAGCTTTGCTGCCCCTGATGCAGGGGGATGAGGCGCTGGTGATCGATACCGCGAATGCGCGGCTGGACGGCATTGCGGGGATGTATCGCAGCCAGTGGCGCGCCGCATTCGCCCGCAAACTGGGGATAGATGCGCCCACCCCCGCCGATGATGCGGTGATCGAAGGCTTTTTGCAGCTGATCCAAGGGGCTGATTTTACGCAATCTTTCCGCGCGCTTCAGGCGGCAAAAACGGATGCCGCGCGCCTTTCGGCCCTGATCCCGTTGGACGGGCGTACAAGGTTAGACGGCTGGCTGGCGCAGTGGCGCGCGCGCATTGGGCCCGCGGCGGGGCAGGGCGATTTGAACGCGGTCAACCCCGCCGCCATTCCGCGCAACCACATGGTGCAGGCGGCGCTGGATGCAGCCGAAGGCGGCGATTTGGCCCCCTTCCACGCCCTGCTGGAACAGCTGCAAAACCCCTTTGCCCCCGAGGCGGGGCGCGAGGCATTTTGCCTGCCCGCCCCCACAGGCTATGGCCGCTACACGACCTATTGCGGCACATAGGCGCGCGCGGACGCGCCCCTAATTCCTAGCACCGCCCGGCCTACTGATATAGGTCAGCATATCCGCATTTAAGCGCGCCTAGAGTATGCTCGTTGGTGGCCCCTTTAGGCTGCCGCCTGAGCCACTGTAAAGGAGATTTCGATGCAACGGATTTTTATCGTAGTGCTGCCGTTGGTTCTGGGCCTGTCGGCCTGCGAAACCAATGTCCAGCGCGGGGCGGTCGGCGCTGTCAGTGGTGCGGTTGTCGCGGACGCTTTTGGTGTTGATCCGTTGACAGGGGCGGTCATTGGCGGGGCTGCTGGGTATTTATGCAAAGATTTGAACGTGATAGGCTGCCGCAAATAAGGCAGGCTGCCCGCACCACTCTGCACCGCCCCACTTGACCCCGCACCCCGCCCGCCCCAAACTGCGCGCATGAATGATACAGACATCAACACGCGCCTTGCAGGGGCGCTGCGTGCCGCGCGGCAGGCGCGGGGACTGTCGCTGGACGCCGTGGCGAAACTGTCGGGCGTCAGCCGTTCGATGGTCAGCCAGATAGAGCGCGGCGAATCCTCGCCCACAGTGGCGACGCTGTGGAACCTGACCACCGCCTTGCAGGTGGATTTTGCGGGGCTGCTGGACAGCGGCGCGCGCGCAGGCATTGAGATTGTCCGCGAAAGCGCCGCCCCTGTGATTGCCGCGCGCGGGCAGGGGGTGCGCATCCGTATCCTATCCCCGCCCGACCAAGTGGGCGCGCATGAGGTGTATGATCTGCGGTTTGACGCGGGCGGCATTTTGGACAGCAGCCCCCATGCCAAAGGCTGCCGCGAGCATTTAACCGTGATTGAGGGCACGATCGCCTTAACCGCGGGCCCCGATGCGCAAACCCTAACCGCAGGCGACACCGCGCGATACAGCGCCGATCAGCCCCACGCGATTGCCGCCGCAGACGGCCCCGCGCGGGCGCTGTTGATTGTGCTGGGCAGCTAAGAAAATCCGCCTTGGCGGAATTATTCCGTTATATTGACATTTTGCACGCGCCGTGCCATCCTGCCCAAAATGCAGGAGGATGCTATGACGAACCCCGCGACCAACCCCACCTTTCTGGCCCACCTGAACGCAACCCTTGTGCAGATCACCGCCGATGGGCTGATGAAGCGCGAGCGCGAGATTACATCCGCCCAAGGGGCCAAAGTGATGGTCGGCGGGCGGCCGGTGATAAACTTGTCGGCCAATAACTATCTGGGGCTGGCAGGGGATGCGCGGCTGGTGAATGCGGCCAAGGCTGCGATGGACGATCACGGCTATGGCATGGCCTCGGTTCGGTTTATTTGCGGAACGCAAGATTTGCATCGCAGGCTTGAGGGCCGAATTGCGCGGTATTTGGGCACCGATGACAGCATCCTGTTTGCCGCGTGTTTTGATGCCAATGGCGGGCTGTTTGAACCCCTGTTGGGCGAGGAGGATGCGGTGATTTCCGATAGCTTAAACCATGCCTCGATCATTGACGGCATCCGCCTGTGCAAGGCGCGGCGCTTTCGCTACGCCAATAACGATATGGCCGATCTAGAGGCGCAGCTGATCGCCGCCCGCGCGGGCGGGGCGCGGTTTATCATGATTGCCACAGACGGCGTGTTTTCGATGGATGGCACCTATGCCAAGCTGGGCGATATCGCGGCGCTGGCAGAAAAATATGGGGCCATCACGATGGTGGATGATTGCCACGCCACGGGATTTACGGGACCGCAGGGGCGCGGCACGCCTGCGCGCGCGGGGGTGAAGATTGACCTGATGACGGGCACGCTGGGCAAGGCGCTGGGCGGCGCGTTGGGGGGGTATATCGCGGGCCCGCAGGCGGCGATTGACCTTTTGCGCCAGCGCGCGCGGCCCTATCTGTTTTCCAACGCGCTGCCCCCTGCGGTGGTGGGCGCGGGCCTTGCGGCATTGGATATCATCGAGGGCGCAGATGATCTGCGGGCGCGATTGGTGGATAACGCGCGCTATTGGCGGGCAGGGCTTGCGGCGCTGGGCTTTGATCTGATTGCGGGGGATCACCCGATTATTCCCGTGATGCTGGGGGATGCGAAACTGGCGCAATCCTTTGCCAGCGCGCTGTTTGAGCGCGGCGTTCTGGCCCCTGCCTTTTTCT
>CAXNEP010000255.1:0-4178 GCA_964200865.1 Cypionkella sp.
ATTATTTCGAACTGGAACACGAGGAAATGTATGGCGAGCCTTTTGGCGTGCCCGAACCGATGGAAACGGTGTTTGTGTCGTGGTTTCAAGGCGGCGAAGTGTTCCGCTCTGGCCTGACGTACAAACGGGGGGCGGGCAATGTGTTTTACTTCCGCCCAGGGCATGAAACATACCCCACCTATCACGATGCAAATGTGCAGCGGGTCATCGCCAACGGCGTGCGATGGGCCTTTAACCCCGCCACGCGCATTGCAAACCCCAATGATGCGCCCAATGTTCCCGTGGACACCGCGCCAGAACCGATCACCGAACGTGGGCCAAAACTGCACGCGGCGGGCGAAGCGGGGCTGCGGTAATGGTGCATCCTATTCGTTTGTTGATCTTGGGCACAGGCGGCATGGCCGCGAACCACGCCGAGAAATTCGCCGAAATTGACGGTGTGGAACTCGTCGGCGGCGTCGATACGCGCCCCGCGCAACTGACGGCCTTTTGCGACCGCTTCGGCATAGCCAACCGCTTTGCCAGCCTTGACGAAGCGCTGGCGTGGGGCCAGTTTGATGCGGTGACAAACGTCACCCCCGATGCGGCGCATTATGCGACCACAATGCCCGTTCTGGCAGCGGGAAAGCATATTTTATGCGAAAAACCCCTTGCCACCAACGCCGCGCAGGCGCTGGACATGGCCGCTGCCGCCGAAAAGGCTGATGTGGTAAACATGGTCAACCTGTCTTACCGCAACGTCCCTGCCCTGCAACAGGCCGCCAAAATGGTGCGCGAGGGGGCCATTGGCCCTGTGCGCCATTTCGAAGCGTCTTATCTGCAAAGCTGGCTGACCCAACCCGCGTGGGGCGATTGGAAGACGGAAAGCCAATGGCTGTGGCGGCTGTCCACCGCGCATGGATCAAAGGGCGTTTTGGGCGATGTGGGCATCCATATCCTTGATTTCACAACCTTTATCGCAGGCGAGCAGGTCAGCAGCATTTCTTGCCTTTTGAAAACTTTTGACAAGGCTGCGGGCGGCAAAATTGGCGAATACACGCTCGATGCCAATGACAGCGCGACGATGCAGATGCAGCTGTCGGGCGGCGCGATTGGCACTGTGGCCGCTACCCGCTTTGCCACGGGCCATATGAACGATCTGCGCCTGCGCATTTACGGCGATTTGGGCGGGCTGGAAGTGCGCTTTGAAGGGGCTGTTTCCGCCCTGCGCGCCTGCCTTGGGGAGGATGTTCTAACCCCCACATGGCGCGATGTTGAATGCCCTACCTTGCCAACAATCTATGAACGCTTCATCGCCGCCATTCGCGGCACAGGCGCGGCAGAACCCACCTTTGCACGCGGCGCAGAATTGCAGCGCATCTTGGATGGGGCCGAGGCATCGGCGGCGCAAGGCGGGGCCAGCAGGGCGATTTAACGCAATTCCATGCGCAAAAACTGCTCGCGCACTTCGGCGGGCGGAATGCCGTAACCTGCCTTGAACTGGGCATAAAACTGCGAAACGGACGAAAACCCCGACCCTTCGGCCACTGCCGAAATCGGCATCGAACTTTCCACCAGCAGCGCCCGCGCCCGCATCAGCCGCATCCGAATAACGAATTGCTTTAAGGGCGCACGCATAACGCGCGTGAACAGCGACAAGGCATAGTTTTCATGCAGCCCCGTCACGGCCGTGATGTCTGCATTGCGCAATGGCTTTTCTAGGTTTTCCAGAACATAACGCACCATGGCAATCACATGGCGAATATGGCTGGACGACAGCGCGCGATCGCCTTCCAAATGGCTAGAAGGCGCGCGCAGATAGGACAGCTGATCCAGCGCAGCGCGGCGCAGCAGGGCATTCATCTCCATCTTAATCACCTCGGCGCGTTCAAAATCCCCCGTGCGATAATCGCTGTACCAACGGCGCACCTGCCCCTCGCTGCACAGGGTTTCGGGCAGCACAACCATCCCGCCGCCCAGCAATGCCATTTGAAAGGGCGCGATGTGATTCATGAAAAGAAAGGCATCTAACGGCAAGTAAATATTGCATAATTTTGATTTATCGGGCGTGTTAAGCAGGCGAATATCCGTCAGTTGATGCGGCACGCCAGCCCAAAAAACCACCAGCCGATTGGCTGGAATTTCAACTATTTGTCCGTCAACATCATAGGTCATTTCCATGTCGATGGCAAAGTTCGCCTCGATATGGCCGTGCCAATGCGGCGCGCCCATCAGCACGGGATCAAAGATGCGCATACCGAATCGGCCAAAGGCACGCTGGGCACTGTAAAAGTGCCGCTCGTGGCTGGGCGTGGGCGTCAGCGGGCGGCTTTTGGAAAATTCTGCGCGGTCATTTGCCACTGTGATGCCCCCCCTTGACCCGTTTCTTAGAAAACCAGAATACAATCTGCCAAAACGATATTGTTGGCAAGGCTTTTGTCGCGCACGTTAAGCATACCGAAAGCTGCGTCCTGTGGCGCTGACTTTGGGACGAAAAAAAACGACAACTGCTAATTGTTGAAACCCGGCCAATTGGCCAAGGGAGGAACCTATGAAGACACAAATTCAGCGCGCAGCGATGGCTGCGCTGCTTTTGGGTGTATCTGCCGCGGCAGTAAATGCCGAAATGATGGCCACCACCCAGCCACCAGAACCACCAAAATTCGACGCGCAGGGCGAACCGATTTACGTCAACCGCGCCGATGTCTATGAATACAAGGCCCTGCCCGCCTATTCCGAACCCGCTTGGGTGACCGAATTTGTCACCGCAGGCAAATTGCCCCCCGTGGCCGAACGTCTGCCTAAAGAGCCACTGGTTTTCAAAACCGCCAATATGCCCGATGGCAATGGTGTGTATGGCGATGTGATGCGCCATGTCATTGGCGGCCGTCCCGAAGGCTGGAACTTTTGGGCGGGCAAATCCTATGGCTGGGGCGGGATCGATATCGGTCTGGTCGAATGCCTAACGCGCACGGGCCCCTTGTTCACGGTGAACGCAGCCGATCTGCAACCTATGCCAAACCTAGCAAAATCGTGGGCATGGGCCGAGGATGGTCTGTCGCTGACGATCAAGCTGATCGAGGGCGCAAAATGGTCTGACGGCGACGCGTTTGATACCGAAGACATCGATTTCTATTGGAACGATGTTGTGATGGACCCAGAGGTTACCCCCCTTATGGGCGCATCTCAGGAAACCTATGGCGCTGGCACCACGCTGGAGATCATCGACGCCTATACGTTCAAGATGACCTTCACCACGCCATTCCCAGAATCTGTGCTGTATGCAATGGCTTACGGCAACTTCTGCCCTGGCCCAAGCCATATGCTAAAGCCCAAGCATCCCAAGCATGGTGGCACATCTTATGAAGATTTCGCCAACAGCTTCCCATCCGATTACATGAACTTCCCCACCATGGGCGCATGGGTGGTTGTGGAACATCGCCCCGATGACATCGTCATTAAGCGCCGCAACCCCTATTACTGGAAGGTTGACGAGGCTGGCCAACAACTGCCCTACCTTGACGAAATGCACTTCCGCCTGTCCACATGGGGCGACCGCGATGTGCAAACCATCGCGGGCACGGGTGACTTTTCCAACCTTGAACAGCCTGAAAACTTTGTCGAAAGCCTGAAGAAAGCGGCAGAAGAAACCGCACCTGCGCGCCTTGCTTTTGGCCCGCGCACCATCGGCTATTCGCTGTTTCCAAACCTATCGGGCAACGGTTGGGGCGAGCCTGACGCACGCGGCCAAGCCGTGCGCGAGTTGAACCGCAACCACGATTTCCGCAAGGCAATTTCCTATGCCATGGATCGTGCGCGGCTGGGCGACAGCCTTGTCAAAGGCCCGTTCACCACGCCTTATGCGGGCGGTGTAATGCAAGGCACCTCGTTCTATGACGCAGCTTCTACCACATTCTTCCCGTTTGATGTGGCATCGGCCAAGGAAGCCTTGGCTGCGGCTGGTCTGGAAGACACGGATGGCAACGGCTTTGTCAACTTTGCAGGCGGCGAAGATGCGAACGTGACCTTGCTGGCCAATATCGACTACGCCACCGACAAAAACCTTGCCGAAGGCGTGATTGCGATGATGGCCGATGCTGGGTTGAAGGTGACCTTGAACGGTTTGGCGGGCAAAGATTTCGACAATGCCCGTGATGGTGGCAAGTATGACTGGTTCATCAACCGAAATGGTGTGGAAT
>CAXNEP010000256.1:0-4173 GCA_964200865.1 Cypionkella sp.
CGCCCGCTTGCAGCGCGCGGATCAGATCAACGAGTTCGGTGAGTTCTGCCTCGGTCAACCCGCCGCCGATCTCGTCTAGTAAAATAACCGATGGCCCCGTGGCCAGCGCGCGGGCCACTTCCAGCCGTTTACGGTCCAGCAAGCCCAGCGCTGCCGTGGGCCGGTTGGCAAGCGGCATCATCCCCGACATTTCTAAAACTTCGGCGGCCTTTTCCGTGGCGCGGGCCGAATTTGCGCCCATGCCCGACATGGCCGAGACATAAACATTTTCAAACACCGTCATGCCCAAAAACGGGCGCGGCACTTGGTACGTGCGGGCAAGGCCCATGCGGCACCGCTCGGCGGCGCTGGTGCCTCCCAAATCTGCGCCTTGCAAATGAATGGCACCAGATGTGATGGGAAACGATCCTGCCAGCGCGCCAAACAGCGTGGTTTTGCCCGCGCCATTGGGGCCAACAATGCCCACCGCCTCGCCTTGCAGGACGTGAAAATCAACGCCGTGTAACACCTTTAGCGCGCCGTAAGATTTGTTCACCCCTACTGCGCGCAAAATCGGTTCTGATGAATTCGCAGACATACCTGCCGCCGCCCTTTGCTTTTGGTCTTTGTGACTTGGGCGCGCAGATCGCGCGCCCAAGTCGAAGGTTACGTGCCAAAGTGGTTGGCTTAGCCAAAGGCCAGCGGTTTGAAATCGGACGTCAGGTTCACACCGGGGAAGTCGGCGTTCGAGACCAGATCCAGTTGGAACTGGAACGGCCCTTCGGCAGCTTTGTTCCACTGCCCACCAGCAAGGCCCGACACCGCGCAGTTGGCCATTGGCCCTGTGGTGAAATCGACTGTGCCGATGGCTGTTTCTGCCTTTAGCTTGGGCAGGGTTGCGGCCAAAGACTCTTTGTCTTTGGGGTTGCCCGACTGCTGTGCCAGCGCGATGGCTGCGTCGAACAAGGATGCGGACGCGCCCAGTGCCTGCGCCCATTGTGCGCCTGTTGCGGCCTCGTATCCTTTGCCCAGATCGGCGTTGGACAGGCCCGTCGAGGTGGACGAGAATGGGAAGGCGGGATGCCAGTAAACGCCCGTGCACAGACCTTGGCCCAAATCGCCCAAAGCTTCCATTTCGGCAGCAAACAGGCCCGCTTTGGCCATTTGCATGATTTTCAGCTGCTGTGCCAAACCGCGCTGCGCGGCCTGACGCCAGAATACTGGGAAATCTGGCGGGAATGGGAAGCAGACCACAATTTCAACGCCCGCATCTTTGAACGCGTCAATCTGCGGGGTGAAATCTTGGCTCATATTCTCATACGGGCCAGCATCCACAATTTCCCAACCTGCTTCGGCCATTGCGGGCAAAAGGCCTGCGCGAATGGCGTTGCCGTCTGCGTCCGATGGCACCAGCGTGCCCACCTTTTTGTTGGTGTCCAGCAGCGACCACTGACCGTTGTACAGGTTTAGGAAGTTGCCCGTGCCAAAGGAATAGTGGAACGTCCACTTGAACGACTGCTCGCCCGGCTTGCCGCCACGGCCAAAGTAGAAGGCTTCCCAAGGGGCTACGGTCGAAAGGCAGGGCGTTGCCCCCGCTTCGCAGGCGTCCGACACGGGGTTGACGGTTTCTGGGGCCGAATGGGTTAGGATCAGATCAGGCGCTTCGGAGTTGATCATATCGCGGGTGATCTGGCTGGCGCGCACAGGGTCAGATTGCGTGTCAGCGGTGATGATTTCCACTTGCATCATCTTGCCGCCCACCTCGATACCGCCCGCCAAATTGGCGCGGATCGTGTCGATCAGGTATTGGTCGGCCATCCCGAAAATGCCCAAGGGGCCAGATTGTGGGCCGATATAGCCAATTTTAAACACGCCAGCATCTTGGCCAAAGGCGCGGGTGCCGATCAGCGGTGCGGCCAAGGCCGAACCCGCAATCAGGCGCGAAAAGCTGCGGCGGCTGATTGGCGCAGAAATCAGAGAGCTAGGTTTGTGCATAGGTTCCTCCCAAAAGTGGTGCGGGGCTATCTTCCCCTACATCCGTTAAAAACTGGTGCAGCAAGGCCCCCCTCCCAAGGGGCCTTTAGCTTGGATTACATGCGCACGATTGCCTTAATCGTGGTGCCTGCGTGGCTGTCGTGGATGGCGGTGTTGATGTCGGCAAAGTCGTAAAACTTGACCAATTTATCAAAGGGGAAGCGCCCTGCCTGCCACAGCGAAATCAGGGTCGGGATAAAGGTGTCAGGGTTGGTTTGCCCTTCAACCACGCCGATCAGCTTTTTGCCCATCGACATGAAACCCGTATTATCGACCGAAATTTCAGACCCCGGCATGGGCGCGCCCAAAATCGCGCAGGTACCGCGTGGGGCCAGTGCATCAACCGCTTGGCGGATCACTGCTGGCAGGCCCGTTGTGTCCAGCGCATAGTTGACCCCGCCCGTCAGCGCATGGATTTGGCCCACCAAATCATCGCTTTTGGCGTTGATCGTGTGGGTCGCGCCCAGTTCTTTGGCCAAGGCCAAACGGCTGTCATGCATATCGACCGCGATGATCGTTGTCGCACCTTGCACAACCGCGCCCATCACTGCCGAAAGGCCAACCGAACCTGCACCAAACACAACAAAGCTTTTGCCAGGTTGCACTTTCAGCGCGTTCATCACCGTGCCCGCGCCCGTTTGGATACCGCAAGCCAAAGGCCCAAGAATATCCAGTTGCGCCGATGGGTCGACCTTTACCACATTCGCCTCGTGGCAAATGGCGTGGCTGGCCCAAGACGATTGCCCAAAAAAGTTCGAGTGAATCTTTTCCGCGCCTTTGGAAATCGCAACCGAGCCGTCAGCGCGGGTTGCGAAAAAGTTGCGCGGGAAAAACTCGTAGCAATAGGAAATGTCATGATCGCGGCAAGAAGGGCAGGTGCCGCAGGAATTGAACGTCATCACAACGTGATCGCCCGCCTTTACCTTTTTCACCGCCGAGCCGACGCGTTCGACAATGCCCGCGCCTTCATGCCCCAAAACCACAGGCATGGGGGTGGGCAGGTGGCCTGCCATCACCACCAAATCGGTGTGGCAGACCCCCGTTCCAACGACCTTGACCAAAATCTCGTCAGGGCGTGGTTCGTCCAACTGGATGTTTTCGATGGACAAATCTTGCCCTGCGCCGCGCGCAACTGCGGCCCGAATTTGAATAGTCATTTTGTGTTCCTGTATACTTAGGCGATTAGAACGGATACATCACAGCGTCAGGACGCGAGGTGATCCAGACCCACTGGGTGAATTCCTCCCAAATGGCGGGGCCAGAAATGCGCGACCCGTTGCCCGATTTGCCACGCCCACCAAAGGGGGCGTTCGGGCTTGCCATAACGGTTTGATCGTTGATGTGCAGGTGGCCAACACGCAGGCGCATACCCAATTTGCGGGCGCGAACGGTGTCCTTAGCAATCAGGCCAGCGGCCAAACCGAATTCGGACATATTGGCCAACTCGACAGCATGATCGTCGTTGTCATAGGCCACAACCACAGCCACGGGGCCAAAGATTTCTTCTTCGAACGCGCGCATCCCAGGCTTTACGCCCGACAAAACGGTTGCGGGGAACATACGGCCGTTGGGCGTACCGCCCGCCAGCAGCTTTGCACCCTTGGCAACTGCATCATCGACAATCGCCTTAACCAGCGCAGCTTGGGCATCCGAGATCAGGGGCCCAAGGGCGCATTGTTCGGTTGCGGGGTTGCCCACAGGCAGGCGGCTGGCTTTGGTGGCCAGTTCTGCGGCCAGTTTGTCGGCCATTGCGGCTGGGGCCAAGATCATGCCTGTTGCCATGCAGATCTGCCCTTGGTGCAGCCAAGTGCCCCATGCAGCGTTTGCCGCAGCCAGATCAAAATCGGCGTCGTCTTGGATGATCAAAGCGTTCTTGCCGCCCAGTTCCAATTGAACCTTCTTCAGGTTACGCCCGCAAGCCTCGCCCACCTTTGCGCCCACATTGGGCGAGCCAGTAAACGAAACCATTGCCACGTTCTTATCTTCGCACATTGCCGTGCCCACTTCGGCCCCGCCCGGTATGATATGCAGCAAATCTGCTGGCAGACCAGCGGCCTCGAAAATGCGGGCAATGATAACGCCGCCCGTGATGGGTGTGCGTGGGTCTGGCTTGTGGATAACAGAATTCCCCGTTGCCAGCGCCGCAGCAATCGCGCGCAC
>CAXNEP010000257.1:0-4165 GCA_964200865.1 Cypionkella sp.
AAGGGTATGCAGGTTAGCGATAACCATACGCTTATCTTCAACGTTGATGCGTTTAAGCGTGTCCATCACGATCTGCGCATTCATCGGGTCAAGGCTGGCAATAGGTTCATCTGCCAAAATGATCTTCGGGTCTTGCATCAGGGCGCGAGCAATCGCCACGCGCTGTTGCTGCCCGCCCGACAGCGCCTCGGCGCGTTTGGGGGCTTGTTCGGCAATACCAAGACGATCCAGAATATCCAGCGCCCGCAAAATGTCGGCGCGGGGCCATAGGTTGAACATGGTTTGCAGGGTGGAACGGCGGTTCAAAATGCCGTGCAGCACGTTCGATGCTACATCCATACGCGGTACCAGATTGAACTGCTGAAAAATCATCGCGCATTGGCTTTGCCACGCCCGCGCCTCTGCGCCGCGCAGGGCCAGAACGTTTTGACCATCGACCAAAATCTCGCCCGAAGTGGCATCGGTTAGGCGGTTCATCATGCGCAGAAAGGTGGATTTACCTGCGCCAGATCGGCCGATAATGCCCACAAAAGCAGGGCCTTCTACGGAGAAACTGGCGCGGTCAACCGCTGCCTTTTCCCCGAATTTCTTTGTCACGTCTTTCACGTTCAGCACTATAGCTTCCCCCAGATCGCGGCCCGACTGCGCGGCTTGGCGGGGGTTTAGCGGGTGTTTGTGACAGCTTTGTTCAGCTTAGACGAAGGTTTTGTAACAAAAACGCCCCACGCAGGGTTGCATGGGGCGCTACGGGTGAGGCTGTTCCGCTTATTATGCTGCGGGTGTTAATCCTCATCCGCTGCAATTTGCGACAGCACCGCCCCACGCCCACGCGCGCGCATCAGCATGGGGATAATCAGCGCCAGCGCCGCCACGGTCAGCAGGCCTGCCGACAGCGGGGTTGAGACAAGCGTTGTCCAATCGCCCTGCGCAATTGACAGCGCGCGGCGCAATTGCTGTTCGGCCATTGGCCCAAGGATCAGCCCTACCACCACAGGGGCAATGGGATAGTTTAGCAATCGCATCCCATAGCCCATCAGGCCAAAAATGGTCAGCTGCACCAATTCAATGGGCGATGGGTTCACCCCGATTGTGCCCAGCGTGGCAAACAGCAAAATCCCCGCATACAGCCAATGGCGCGGGATCATCAGCAGTTTGATCCAAATGCGAATCAGGGGCAGGTTCAGCACCAGCAGCATGACATTGGCAATCAGCAGGCTGGCAATCAGCCCCCAAACCAAGGTGGGCGCGGTGACAAACAGCAAAGGCCCCGGTTGCAGGCCAAATTGCTGAAAGCCCGCCAGCATAATGGCAGCCGTGGCCGTGGTGGGCAGGCCCAGCGTTAGCAGTGGCACCAATGTGCCCGCCGCCGCCGCGTTATTGGCCGCCTCTGGCCCTGCCACGCCTTCTATCGCGCCATGGCCAAACTCTTGCGGATATTTGGTCAGTCGCTTTTCCGCGCCATAGGACAGAAAGGATGCAATATCCGCCCCGCCTGCGGGCATGGCCCCAATGGGAAAGCCAATCGCCGTGCCGCGCAGCCATGCCTTCCAGCTGCGCGCCCAATCGGTAGCGGTCATCCGCACGGCGCCCTTAATCGCGTGTACCTTTGCATCTGCGCCCTCGATACGGGCGGCCACAAACAGCGCCTCGCCCACGGCGAACATTGCCACGGCTAGGGTTGTCACCTCGATCCCGTCCAGCAGTTGCGGCACGCCAAAGGCCAGCCGCGTTTGCCCCGTTAGCCCGTCAATCCCCACCAGCGCCAGCGCAAGGCCGATGAACAACGATGTTAGCCCCTTCATCGCAGAATCGCCAAAGGCGGCGGAAACGGTGACAAAGGCCAGCATCATTAGGGCAAAATATTCGCGCGGGCCAAAGATCAGCGCCAGTTTCACCACCGAAGGCGCAATAAAGGCCAGCGCCAGCGTGGCAAGCAGCCCCGCGACAAAAGACCCAATTGCCGCCGTGGCCAGTGCAGGCCCGCCGCGCCCCGCAAGTGCCATTTTGTTGCCTTCAATCGCGGTGACAATCGATGCCGATTCGCCGGGTGTGTTTAGCAAAATCGACGTGGTTGATCCGCCATACATGCCGCCATAATAAATGCCCGCGAACATAATCAGCGATCCTGCGGGATCCAGCCCGTAGGTGACAGGCAGCAACAGCGCGACCGTCAGCGCAGGGCCAATGCCGGGCAAAACGCCCACCATCGTGCCCAGCGTCACCCCCAGCAGCGCATATAGCAGCAGCATAGGGTCCATCGCGGTCGCCAGACCTTGCAGCAAAAAGCCAAAGGCTTCCATGATTTAGCCCCTATAAATCAGATGTTCGATAAAACCCGCAGGCAGGTTTAGTTTAAGCAGGCCGTCAAAAACGCCGTAGACCACAAAGGCCAGAACCAGCCCCACGGGCAATGCAATATGCAGCTTTTTGTACCCCATCGCGCGGGCCGTGCAGGCAAACAGCAGCGCCGAGGCAATGGTAAAGCCCAGCGGCTTTAGCAAAAACAGTTGCAGCAAAAGACCCAGCAAGACCCAGCCAATTGCCGCCCAGTTTTGGTGCGGATGCGGCAGGGCTGTGCTTTTGACGCCTGTCCATAAATGCCCCAGCGCCAGCACAATCAAAATGCCGCCCACAGCCTTTGGCGCAGCGCCCGATCCGATGCCCGCATAGCCGCCCTTATCGGGAATAACCACGCCTTGCCAAATCAACAGCGCGCCAAGGGCGGCCAGCCCCAGCGCAATGGCAAACGCCGCCCCATTGGGGCGACGTTCTTTGGTAAAGGGAGAATTCCCGCTCATTGCACCAAACCGATGTCTTTCAGCACGGCGGTTGTGGATTCAACCTCTTTGGCCAGTTGCGCATCAAAATCTGCGCCTGCCAGATAGGTGTTGGCCCAGCCTTTATCGGCCAAAACAGCCTGCCAACCCGCCGAGTTCACCAGCTTGTCTACATCGGCGGCAACTGCGGCCTTCTGCTCGTCCGACAGGCCAGGCGCTGCGGCAACCATCCGCCAGTTTTGCACATTAACGTCAAAGCCCGATTCCATCAGTGTTGGCGCATCGGTGCCTGCCCATTTTTCGGCAGTGGAAACGGCCAACATCCGCATGGTGCCAGCCTCGACCTGCGGCAAAAACTCGCCCACGCCCGAAATGCCCACGGTCACTTGGTTGCCCAGAATGGCGGCCAAAGCCTCGCCGCCGCCCGCAAAGGCAACATAGTTGATCTTGGTTGGGTCAACACCCGCCGCTTTGGCCAAAAGACCCACGGTGATATGATCTACCCCGCCAGCCGAACCGCCACCCCAAGAGACCGAACCTGGATCGGCCTTCATCATTTCAACCAATTCGCCGATGTTCTGAATGGGCGAAGATGCCGCAACGGCAATGCCCACGGCCTCGCCCGTTAGGCGGGCAATGGGGGTGACATCGGCAAGGCTAACAGGCGATGCGTTGGTCAAAATCGCGCCGACCATCACATAACCGCCCACGATCAACTGGCTAGCATCGCCACTGGCGGTTGATGCAAATTGCGCAAGGCCCACTGTGCCGCCTGCGCCGGGTACGTTTTGCACCTGAACGCTGCCAGAAATCCCTTCGGCAACCATCGTATCGGCCATTGCGCGCGCGGTGCTGTCCCAACCGCCACCGGGGGCTGCGGGGGCCATAATGGTATAGTCTGCGGCAAATGCAGGCATAGCCAGCACAGCCGCAAGGGCCGCGCCAAATACTGTATGTTTCATGTCTTCCTCCCAAAGCGCGTGTTTCGCGCTGATTGTTCCCAAATCTGCGCCCTCCAGCACAGATTGAGCCTATGCAGACCACAGGTTGCTGACAAAAACCTGACAGCGCAGATGATTCGGTGAGGTTAATCTTGGGGCAGACCCAAGGCGCTGCGCCATTGCCCGAGCATCCGCCGCCGCTTGCCTTGGTCAAGATAGGCCATCAGGCCCGGGCTAACGGCCACAGGGCGCAGGTGGCCCGCCGCTTGGGCCGCCCCTAAATCGCCCTGCAACCCGCCCGCAGCGGCCACTTCGGGGCTGATCGCGGGCAGGCTTAGGCGCTGCGCCATCAGGCTTTGCCCCTGCTGCCCCATCAAAAACGCCAAAAACGCCGCCCCCAGTTCGGGGCTGCGGCTTGCACGCGGGACAAGGCCGACGCGGCTGACC
>CAXNEP010000258.1:0-4161 GCA_964200865.1 Cypionkella sp.
AACAGGGAGAATCTCATGGCAGGGTCCGTCAATAAGGTGATCATCGTTGGCAATCTGGGCCGCGATCCCGAAGTGCGCAGTTTTCCAAACGGCGGTAAGGTGGTGAACCTGCGCATCGCCACGTCGGAAACGTGGCGTGACAAAGCATCGGGCGAGCGTAAAGAACGCACCGAATGGCATTCGGTTGCGATTTTCAACGAGGCTTTGGGCAAAATTGCCGAGCAGTATTTGAAAAAAGGCTCGACCGTTTACATCGAAGGCCAGCTTGAAACGCGCAAATGGCAGGATCAATCGGGCGCAGACCGCTACACGACCGAGGTTGTGCTGCGCCAGTATCGCGGCGAACTGACACTGCTGGGCGGGCGCGATAGCGCAGGCGGTGGTGCATCCTCGGGCGGCGGCTACGAAGATCGCGGCGGTTATGATGACGCAGGCGCAGGCTATGCGCGCGGCGGTGCGTCTGGCGGCGGTGCTTCTGGTGGCGGCATGGGCGGCGGCGGCATGGGTGGTGGCGGTGGCCGCAGCGATATGGATGATGAAATTCCGTTCTAATCCCCGCAGGTCTGGGGGCATAACTGCCCCCATTTTCTGGACATATCAATTACAGCACCCGCCAAACCAGCCTGTCTAGACGGCGGGCAAATAAAACCCTATATAATCACTCAACAAAAGGGTTTTGCCATGAATATTGCTGCCGATAGCACACCCGCGCCTGTGGAAGGCGCTCCGCTGATCAAACCATCCACCACCGATCACCCGCTGTATGAACAGGTGGTTGAAGCCTGCCGAACTGTGTTTGACCCTGAAATCCCCGTGAATATTTTCGATCTTGGTCTTGTTTATACCATTGAAATCAATGGCGAAAACGAAGTTCAGATTATAATGACCCTAACCGCCCCGGGCTGCCCCGTGGCTGGCGAAATGCCCGGATGGGTTGCCGATGCGGTCGAACCGCTGGCAGGGGTTAAACACGTCAATGTTGGCATGACCTTTGATCCACCTTGGGGGATGGAGATGATGTCCGATGAAGCGCGGTTGGAACTGGGCTTTATGTAACCCTTGCGAGACGGGCGCGCAGCCCCTATCTTTTTGTGATAACCCCAAAGGATTGATAAGATGTTCGGCCTACCTGGAAAAGCAGCCGTGACCCTAACCCCAACGGCTGCGGCACAAATCGCCAAGCTGATGGCGCAAAAAGATGCGGCTGGCCTGCGCATTGGCGTGAAAAAGGGCGGCTGCGCAGGTATGGAATACACCATGGATTATGTCGCCGAAGCAGGCACTTATGACGAGGTGGTCGTGCAAGACGGCGCAAAGGTGCTGATCGCCCCTATGGCGCAGATGTTTCTGATTGGCACCGAAATCGATTATGAAATCGATATTCTGTCGGCCGGGTTCAAGTTTAAAAACCCCAATGTGGTGGAAAGCTGCGGCTGCGGCGAATCGATTAAGTTTGACGAAACCATCGCGGCCAAGGCCGCAACCGCCGCGCCAAACCTGCGATAAGGGTATTTGGGGGGCTTTTCGCCGCCCAAAACCCTGCTAAAGCTGGGGCACAATCGAAGGAGTGCCCAATGCGCCGTAAACTTGCTGCTGGAAATTGGAAAATGAACGGCCTGCCCGCCGATTTGGCGGAAGTGTCCGCGCTGATGGCGGCAATTGCGGCCCCCTCCATCGACATTTTGATCTGTCCCCCTGCCACATTGCTCGCCCCGATGGCGGGCCTGCGCGGCGGCCATGCCCTGCGCCTTGGCGGGCAAGATTGCCACGCGGCAAGCGCGGGCGCGCATACGGGCGATATATCGGCCGAAATGCTGCGCGCGGCAGGCGCGGATTATGTGATTTTGGGCCATTCCGAACGCCGCGCGGCCTACGGCGAAACCGATGCCGCGATTGCCACCAAAGCCAGTTCCGCGCACAGCGCTGGCCTGATCGCCGTGATCTGCCTTGGCGAAAGCCTAGATCAGCGCGAGGCGGGCCAGACCCTGCCCGTGGTTGCGGCCCAACTGGCAGCCTCAGTCCCGCAAACGGCCACTGCGCAAAACACCGTCATCGCGTACGAGCCGATCTGGGCCATTGGCACAGGCCGCGTGCCAACTTTGCCGCAAATTGCCGAAGTCCACGCCAAACTGCGCGCCGATTTAATCGCACGCTTTGGCGCAGATGGCGCGGGCATGCGCCTCTTGTATGGCGGGTCGGTCAAGCCCAGCAATGCTGCCGAGATTTTTGCCCTGCCCGATGTTGACGGCGCGCTGGTTGGCGGGGCCAGCCTGAAGGCCGCCGATTTTGGCGCCATTATTTCTGCCCTATCTGCTGCGTAATGTCGCAAATCGGCAGGGTTTGCACGGCGCTTTTGCGCTAGGATTTCAGAATGAAAACACCCCAATCCTCGCTGCTGGCAGCCAATCTGATCTGCTCGGCCTCCATGCTGATCTGGGCGGCGGGCCTGCCCGCTGCCGATCATCTGATCCCGCTTTTGCCGCCTGAACAGCTGACCGCGCTGCGCATGGCGCTGACCGCCGCCGCGCTGGTGCCCTTTTGGGCCTTGGTCGAAGGGCGCGGCGCGCTGCGCGGGGCGGGCTGGCTTATGGGCATTGCGGTGGGCAGCCTCATCGGCCTTGGCGCGTGGTTTTTGGTGGTGGGCCAAGCCATTGGCGGGGCGGTGACGGCTGCCGTTATCTCGGCCACGCTGCCGATTGTTGGCATGGCGATCGAGGTGATCTTTGACGGGCGCAAAATGACCCCCGCCCTGATCATTGGCATTGCGCTATCGCTGGCAGGCGGGATGATGGCGCTAGATTGGCAGGCGGGCGGGCTAAGTTTGGGCTTTGGCGCGGCGATGTGCTTTGGCTCGGTTGTCGTGTTCACCATCGGCTCTCGCCTGACTGTCACGGCCTTTCCGCACCACACCCCCATTGGCAGAACGGCCATCACGCTGACGGGGGCTGCCATTGCCGCCAGCCTTGTCGCGCTTGGCCAAACCGTCTTTACCGCCACGCCCCTGCCCGATCTGGCCCCATGGGGCGCGGGCGAATGGGGCGCGCTCTTGATTTATTCCATCGGCGCGATGGGGATTTCACAGGTTTTGTGGATTATGTCAGTGGGCAGGCTTGGCATTGGACTCTCGTCCTTGCACATCAACGCAGCGCCATTTTATGTCATGCTGATCCTGTTCCTACTGGGCGGGCAATGGCTGTGGGGTCAGGCCGCCGCCGCCTGCCTTGTCGCCCTAGGCGTGCTGATCGCCCAAGGCATCGTCCCCTTGCCCAAACTGGCCCGCGCATGAAAACCCTGCATCAATCTCCCACCGATCCCGCCTTTGTGCAAAACCCCTACCCGTTTTACGAGGTGGCGCGCGCGCAAGGCCCCTTCTTTCATTGGGCCGAATATTCCCTGCCCTGCACACCCAATGCCGCCGCTGTGAACGCCATTTTCCGCGACCGCCGCTTTGGCCGCGCCTCCCCGCCCGAATTTACCCCTGCCATCGCCCCGCATTTGGCCCCGTTTTACGAATTTGAATCCCGCTCGATGCTGGAGTTGGAGCCGCCCAGCCACACCCGCCTGCGCGGGCTGGTGCTGCGCGCCTTCACCTCGCGCCGCATCAGCGCGCTGGCACCAGAGATTACCGCGCTGATGCATCAATTGATCGATACCCTGCCCGCAGGCGAATTCGATCTGCTGCCGCATTTTGCGCAAAAACTGCCCGTCATCATCATCGCCCGCCTTTTGGGCGTGCCCGAAGACATGGCCCCCGATTTGCTGCGCTGGTCCAACGCCATGGTGTCGATGTATATGGCCAAACGCACCCGCACCATCGAAGATGCCGCCGTTGCCGCCACGCGCGATTTTACCGATTTTATGCGCGGCTATGTTGATGCACGGCGGCTGGAAATAAAACGGGGCGATCCGCGCGATGATCTGATCACCCATCTGATTGCGGCCGAAGAGGGGGGCGAAAAACTCACCACGGACGAGCTGATTTCAACCTGCATTTTGCTATTGAACGCAGGGCATGAGGCAACCGTTCACACCATTGGCAACGGCGTCAAGGCCATGCTGGAACACGGCGCGCAGCCTGCCATTGCCACCCCCGAAGCCCTGACCGAAGAAATCCTGCGCTATGACCCCGCGCTGCATATGTTCACCCGCTGGGTGTACGAA
>CAXNEP010000259.1:0-4159 GCA_964200865.1 Cypionkella sp.
AAAAGGCATCACCAAAGCGAACTTGGAAGAAGTGGCCGCATCGACCACCGATCCAGAAGTTAAGCGTTTGCTGGGCCTTGAAGGCGAAATGGGCGTGATGATGGGTCTGGACAATAACTGGGCCAAAAACGCTATCGCCGTTTCGGGCAACTATGGCGAAATTTTCGAAGCCAACCTTGGCACCTCGACCCCAATCGGTCTGGCACGCGGCCTGAACGCATTGTGGACCCAAGGCGGCCTGCAATACGCACCACCAGTGCGCTAATGCAATCGGGCGCGGGGCAACCCGCGCCCTTTTTCCACAATAAAAACAAGCACTCCGTGATGGGGCCAGACCCCGATAAGATTGGCCAAAGGCCAGCGCGCGGCAGCGGCAGGGGGTAAGATATGGCTATGGTAAGCGACGCTCCGAAAGGCAACTTTCGGCTGTCTATGCTGATTTATGACACGCGCTATCGGTCGATCACAATTCAGGTGATTGTTCTGGGCCTGTTCATCGCCTTTGTGGCGTGGCTGCTTATGAACCTGCAGGCCAATTTGGCCGCCAAAGACAAAGACATCAGCTATAGCTTTTTGTTCAACCGTGCAGGTTATGACATTGACCAGCAACTGATCCCCTATACCAACGACAGCACGCATGGTCGCGCCTTGTTTGTGGGGCTGTTTAACACCTTGGCCGTTTCTATCGCGGCCTGTTTCGCAGCCACCTTGATTGGCGTGACGGCGGGGGTTTTGCGTCTGTCAAAAAACTGGATCGTGGGCCGTCTGATGACGGTTTACATCGAGGTGTTCCGCAATGTGCCACTACTGCTGTGGATTTTGCTGGCCTTTTCGATTTTCGCCCAAGTCATGCCAGAGCCGAAAGATTTCAAAGTTACCCAAGAAATGGTCGATCAGGGGCTGGAGCCGCCCGCGCAAAAGATTTTCTTTGACAGCATCGCCATCACCAACCGCGGCACCAACGTGCCTGCGCCCGTGCTCGATAGGCCATTGGGCAGCTTTTCGGTGCTGGATGTGCCGATCAACCTATCGGTTTTGGCGGCGATTGCTGTGATTTGGGGCAGCTTTTGGGTGAATGGCCGCATTCGGGCCAGTGCCAAAGCCATCCAAGAAGACACGGGTATTCGCCCTGTAACATGGTGGAAATCGCTGCTGGTATTGATTGTACCCATCACCGCGCTGCTTTTGGCGCTAGGCTTTCATTGGGACATACCCGCCTTTGCCGCAGATGAAAATGGCGTGTCCAAAGGGTTTAACTTTGTGGGCGGCATCAGCCTTGCCCACAGCTTTACCGCGCTGTTTTTGGCCCTGTCGATCTATCACGGCACCTACATTGCCGAAGCCGTGCGCGCGGGCATTCTGGCCATTTCGCGCGGCCAGACGGAAGCTGCCTATGCGCTGGGCATGCGCCCCAACCGCACGATGAACCTTATCATCCTGCCCCAAGCGCTGCGCGTGATCGTGCCGCCGCTGATCAGCCAGTATCTGAACATCACCAAAAACTCGACCCTTGGCATGGCGATCAGCTATCTGGATTTGAAGGGCACGCTGGGCGGCATCACGCTGAACCAAACGGGGCGCGAGTTGGAATGTATGCTGCTGATGATGTTGATTTACCTGATCTTGTCGCTGACCATTTCGGTTGGGATGAATATTTTCAACAACTCAGTCAAGTTGAAGGAGCGGTAAGGTGAGCCAATCGCATTTTGTCCGCACCCAAATGCTGCCCGCCCAGAAGCCGCCCGTTGGGCAAACGGGCGTGATCAAATGGATGCGTGAAAACCTGTTTTCCAGCTGGTTTAACACCATCCTGACCTTCATCGGCCTGTGGGCGGTGTATTCGCTTGTCTCGTCTTCGGCCCCTTGGTTCTTGAACGGGGTTTGGACGGCCAGTTCCGTGGACGAATGCCGCGCCATCATCGCCGCTTCGGCCGGCGAAGGGGCATCGGGCGCGTGCTGGGCCATGATCAACGAACGCTGGCACCAATTCATGTTCGGCTTTTTTGACCGCGAAGAATATTGGCGGCCCCTTTTGGCCTTTGCCTTGCTGTTCGTGGCGCTGTCACCCGTTCTGTATTGGGGGCTACGCCGCCCTACAATGATTATGACAGGCGGCGCGGGCGCAGTGCTGGTGCTGCTGCTGTGGGCCGTTGGCACCGATGGGTGGCATTTGTCGCTTGCCGCTGCTGTTATGGCTGCGCTGGCCGCCCTTGCATGGGCTGCGCCCAAGCAACTGATATGGGTTACAGTGGCCTTTCCCGCCACGGCGTTCTTTTTGCTGTGGGGCGGGTCTGTTTTCGCGCCGATTGGGGTGATGCTGGGGTTTGGCATTGCGGTTCTGGTCTGGCGCGCCCTGCACGGCCTGATTGGCGTATCCCCTGCTGCGGCTGTGGCTGCTTTGGTTGCCGTTGTTTGGTGGGGCTTTTTGCAAGGTTTGTTTTCCAGCGCATTGGCGCAGGCCCTGCCATTCTTCAGCCTGCCTGCCGAAGACAGCGACCGTTTTGGCGGCTTCCTTTTGTCTTTCGTCATTGGCGTTTCGGCCATTTCAGCCTCGCTTCCCATTGGTATTTTGCTGGCCCTTGGGCGGCGGTCAGACATGTTTTTGATTAAAACCCTTTCGGTGGGTTTTATCGAATTTGTGCGCGGTGTGCCGCTGATTACCATGCTGTTCACCGCCAGCCTTTTGCTGCAATATTTCCTGCCGCCGCAAACCAATTTCGATTTAATCTTGCGGGTGATCATCCTCGTATCGCTGTTCGCTTCGGCCTATATTGCCGAAGTGATCCGTGGCGGGCTCGCAGCCTTGCCGCGCGGGCAGCAAGAGGCGGCGGATAGTTTGGGGCTGGATTACTGGCAGGCGCAGCGGCTGATTATCATGCCGCAGGCGCTGAAAGTGGCAATCCCAGGTATTGTGTCGTCTTTCATCGGCCTGTTCAAAGATACCACCCTTGTCGCGCTGGTGGGCCTTGCCGACCCGCTGCAAGGCATCACCAAAGTTGTCAAAGCCGACATTGCATGGAAGGCCGCCTATTGGGAGCCGTTCATTTTTGTGGGCGCTATTTTCTTTATCTTCTGCTTTAGCATGTCCAGATACTCGATGTATCTAGAGCAAAAGCTGAAAACCGATCATCGATAGGAGCAAGCCATGGCAAATGCCGCGAAAATGCAGGTTACCGACGAGGTGGCAATTCAGATCACCGCCATGAACAAATGGTACGGGCAGTTCCATGTGCTGCGCGATATCAACATGACGGTGAACAGGGGCGAGCGGATTGTTGTTTGCGGCCCTTCGGGCAGCGGCAAATCCACCCTGATCCGCTGCATCAACCGCCTAGAGGAACATCAGGCAGGGCAGATCATTGTCGATGGCACCGAGCTGACATCAGATTTGAAGAACATCGACAAGGTGCGTTCCGAGGTTGGGATGGTGTTTCAACATTTTAACCTGTTCCCGCATTTGACCATTTTGGAAAACCTAACGCTGGCCCCGATTTGGGTGCGCAAGGTGCCCAAGCGCGAGGCCGAAGAAACCGCGATGTATTTTCTGGAAAAGGTGAAAATCCCCGAACAGGCGCTGAAATATCCAGGCCAGCTTTCGGGTGGGCAGCAGCAGCGCGTCGCCATTGCCCGCAGCCTGTGCATGAAACCGCGCATCATGCTGTTTGACGAGCCGACCTCCGCGCTTGACCCTGAAATGATCAAGGAAGTGCTGGACACCATGATCAGCCTTGCCGAAGATGGCATGACGATGATCTGCGTCACGCACGAAATGGGCTTTGCCCAAGCAGTGGCAAACCGCGTGGTGTTTATGGATCAGGGCCAGATTGTGGAACAGAACGAACCCAAAGAGTTCTTCGCCAACCCGAAGTCTGATCGTACCAAGCTGTTCCTAAGCCAGATTTTGGGGCACTAAGCCCCTATCGCAAGCGTCCCATAAAACGCCCCTTCACGGGGCGTTTTTTTGTTCACGAAACCTTGAACTTATCCTGCTAACCCCCATATCAGGGCAATCAATCCGGGCCCCTCTGGCGGCGCTGTGCCGTGATGTCGGATTGAACCAAGCGTTTTGGCGTGGGCCAGCGAAACGTTCGCCCCGCCTTGTGTTTGCAACAGGTGAGGCGAAATTGGACTTTCTTTTTACACTTTTTCTTGGGCAACC
>CAXNEP010000260.1:0-4156 GCA_964200865.1 Cypionkella sp.
TATGGCGATGCACTGGGCATTGCCTTTCAAATCGTGGATGATCTGTTGGATTATGGCGGCGCGTCGGATGCCTTGGGTAAGAACACGGGGGACGATTTTCGCGAACGTAAATTGACCCTGCCCGTTATCAAAGCAGTGGCCTTGGCCGATGATGCCGAGCGCGCCTTTTGGGCCCGCACCATTGCAAAGGGCGATCAGAAGGACGGCGATTTGCAGCAGGCCCGCGCGATTATGGCGCGGCATGGTGCGATGGAGGCGGCGCGCCAAGATGCGCTGAATTGGGCGGCTCGCGCGGTAGCCAGCCTAGACGTTATGCCCGACCATCAAATCAAAGACATGCTGCGCGATTTGGCCGATTACGTTGTGGCCCGCATCACCTAAACTGCGGCAGTTTGCCGCCCTGCTTGCAAGAATGGGGCGTCATTGCCACATCTAGGGCGGTAGATCAAAAAGTCGGAGTTTAGACATGAAAGCGCATTTGACATTGGCACTGGTGTTTGCGGGTGCGCCCGCTTTGGCAAATATCACGGAAATTTCTGCCTTGCAGGTCGGCACGACTGCCACGATCACCGGTGTGGTCGAGCGCATCACAGACGAGGATGAATTCAGATTGGCCGACAGCAGCGGTGCAGTTCTGGTCTATGTTGGGTCAAACATCGTGCCTTTTGACGTGGGAGAGACGATTACAGTCGAGGGTATTGTTGACCGCGACTTAGGCGTTCTAGAGGTTTATGCCCGCCAAGCCACCCGCGCGGATGGCAGTGCTTTGATCTTTAATCACAATGACGATTAAGCAGGCGCGTGCTGCGGCTGTACATCTAACGCGCCATTGATTGTGCAGGGCGCAACCCACCAATTGGGCTGCGCCCTTGATAAATCTGCGCGCGCCGCTGCTGCTGCGCTTGCACTGTGGTAAATCCCAAAGCACGTCGCGCCCGACCCTGACATGCGCGTCAGCCCAGCGCCTGTGGCGGCGATAGCTGCCAAGACATCTGCAATTATGGGGGCGGCGGCAATGGCGGGGGCCTGCAAATCATTGCGCTGCGCGCGCAGCCACTCCAGCAAAGTGGCAGGGTCATCAAGCCGCTTTGGCAGGCTGGGCAGGGCGGCATTTTGTTTGCTGTGCAGGGCGCGAAAGACTTGGGGCGTGGCCACATGCTGGCGCGGGTTGACCAATACGGCATGCAGCGGGGCAAGGTTCGGCAGCGGCGTTATCGCCTCGCCAATGCCTTGCACATGGGCGGGAATCGCACCTGCGCACATTGGCACATCGGCCCCGATGGCCAGCAGTTTGGCAGCATCCGCTCCGCCAGCAGCATACCCTTGCAAGGCGATAATCCCCCGATAGGCCGCCGCCGCATCTGACGAGCCGCCGCCAATGCCAGAAGCCACTGGCAAATTTTTTTCCAAATGCACATCGACATCTTGCGCGCCAAAAGCGGCCAAAGTCTGCGTAATGATATTCTCGCCCGAAAGCTGGCCCGCCTCTGGCCCCGAAAGATGCACCTGCCCTGCCCCGCCCCGCGACAGCGTCAGCCAGTCGCCCACGTCGGCAAAGCCGACGATTGTATCAAGCAGATGGTAACCATCGGCGCGCTGGCACGTGACATGCAGGCACAGATTAATCTTGGCAGGGGCAAAGACCCGCAGCATAGGTTACAATCTGCCTGCGTCCAAATCTGGAAAAGGCGGCGCGCCTTCGCTGGCGCGCACGGCGTCCAGACCAACTTCCAGTTTTTTGCGAATGCGTTCGGCATCCTTTTCCGTCGGCTCGAACGATAAGGCGCGGCGCCATTGAAACATCGCCTCGCGTTGGCGGCCATTGGCCCAATACACATCGCCCAAATGGTCGGTCACAATTGGATCGACAGGTTCAAGCTGCGCCGCGCGCTCCATCGGGGCCAGCGCCTCGCTATAACGGCCAAGCCGATAAAGCGCCCAAGCCAGGCTGTCGATGATATACCCAGAATCAGGCCGCGCCGCGACAGCGCGCTGAATCATGCCCAGCGCCTCTTCTAATTTCTCGCCGCGATCTACCAAAGAGTAACCCAAATAATTCAGAACATTGGGCTGGTTAGGGTTCAACTCCAAGGCGGTGCGAAAATCGGCTTCGGCAGCGTCAAACTGGCGCAGGCTGTCATGGGCAATGCCACGGCTGTAGAAAATCGCCCAATGCTGCGGCAGGATTTGCGGCAGCAGCGCAAGCGCCGTATCATAGGCACTAATGGCCGCTTCAAACTGTTCGGCACGGCGCAACCCTTGGCCCAGCGCCAGTTGCACATCAAATTCGGCAGGGAAATTTGTCGCCAAATCCGTCAAGATTTGCAGGCTTTCCTCGCCACGCCCAGCCGAAAACACGGCAGCAGATCGGCCAATTTGGGCGCTGGTATAATCGGGGTCGCCCTGCGCAATTTGTGCATAGGTTTCAGCCGCTAGATCAAATTGCTTTAGCTTTTCCAATACGCTGGCGGTCAGCAGCAGCGCTTCGGTGTCATCGGGGCGCAGATCGCTGGCGATGCGGGCTTGCAGCAGGGTATATGCAGGGTCGCCATCAGTGCCCAAAGCCGCCGCAACGGTAAAGAAAACCTCTGCCAGACCTGAAGAGGCGTCTTTGAACCCTGAAATAGGCAAGGCTTGCCCCGCATCCAGCAGCGCGATCATGCCCGCAATGCGCGCGTCTTGCCCCACCCCAAAACGCTGACGCAAAAGTTCCGCCGCCTGTGCAGATTGGCCTATCTGACTAAGGACTTCGGCCCGCAAGATCGCGCCGCGCCGCGCATTGACCTGTGGGCCCGCTTCGGGGGCAGCAAGCGCTGCCGCAGCGCCATCAAGATTGCCCGCCAGCGCCAAGGCAATAGCCTTGTGATACAGGCCAAACCCCGCCAGCCCTTGAATCTGGGCCACTTTGTCAAACCGCGCGATACCGTCATTCATTTGGCCAAGGCCAATAAGCGCCCACCCTGCCAGCAGATCATCTTGCAGTGAACCTGTTGAAACCTCTAGCGTTTCAATTTCGATGATCTCGGCAAAATCACCACGTTCTGCCGCCCCTGCCATGCGGGCCAAAAGCGTGTTTTGGTTGGCGGCGTTCAGCCTCTGCAACTGGGTCGCCAAATCCGACGCGCGCGCAATATCGCCCAAAGACAATGCCGCAATCATCGCGCCATTCAAAAGTTCGACATTGGCGGGGTCCAGCGCCAAGGCGCGTTGATACCACAGATCTGCTGCCCGATAATCGGCATTCGCCGCCGCGATTTTTGCCGCCAAAAACGCCCCCGCCAAACCTTCTTTGGCAAAAGAGGCCGCGGGGAAAAGCCCGATGCAAAGGACGAACATACTCGCAACAATGGGCCGAGAAAGGGCAGGCATAGGCAGCTCCTGTTCACATCCCGAAAACTTAAGTCGCAGCGCTGAAAATTACAATGCGGCCAAGGGTCTAAGGGGCGAAATGCGCGCATTTTTTCGACCCCTCACCAAAAGGTGAAGGCCGCGCTTACATATTGGGGTAGTTTGGCCCGCCCCCGCCCATGGGCGTTGTCCAAGTGATATTCTGCGAAGGGTCTTTGATATCGCAGGTTTTGCAATGGACGCAGTTTTGAAAGTTAATCTGGAAACGCGGCTCGCGCCCTGCCTCGGCGATCACCTCATACACGCCTGCGGGGCAATAGCGCTGTGCAGGTTCGGCATATTCAGGCAGGTTCACGCGGATAGGAATGCTGGCATCGCGCAGTTTTAGATGCGCAGGCTGGTTTTCATCATGGTTGGTCGCCGAAAAGGCGACGTTGGTCAGGCGGTCAAACGACAAAACGCCATCAGGCTTGGGATAGTCGATTTGGGGAAAATCGGCAGCCTTGCCCGTGGCTTCGGCATCAGATTTGCCATGCCGCAGCGTGAACAGGCCCAGCCCAAAGCTTGACGCCCACATGCTGATAGCCCCGCCAAAAAGCGAAGCAAGCAGCCCAAAGCGCGACCACAGAGGTTTGACATTGCGCACTTTCTTCAAATCGGCGGCAATGGGGCCTGTGCGCAGATCGGTTTCATATTCGGTCAACTCGTCACTGGAGCGGCCCGCAGCAATGGCCGCCGCCGCTGCATTTGCCGCAGCAATGCCAGATAGCATGGCGTTGTGATTGCCCTTAATGCGCGGCACATTGAC
>CAXNEP010000261.1:0-4144 GCA_964200865.1 Cypionkella sp.
CAGGCTTGGATAAATGGCGGTGATGGGCAGATCGGCCATCAGATTATTTCAGCAGATCAAGCACTTCGGTGCTGGCATAACCATCGGGGATACGCCCCATGCTGCGCTGAAGCGCCTTGATCGCGGCCACAGATAAGGGGCCGATTTTGCCATCGACCTGCCCTGCGTATAGGCCGCGATCCAGCAAGGCCTGCTGCATGGATTTGCGTTCATCCAGCGTTAAAACCCGCAAATCGCGCGGCCATTCTTGCACAAAAGCAGCGCCGCCTTGCAGGCGATCTGACAAATGGCCCACGGCAATTACATAACTGTCAGCACGGTTATAGGTTTCTATTGCCGCGAAATTATCGGTGACCAGAAAGGCAGGGCCGCGAGCGCCAGCAGGCAAGATGACCGAACCCCAAGCTTCGGGCAGATTGCCACCATCCGCAGGCTTAACCCCCATCGCCGCCCACGCATTGGACGGTTTTTGCGTGCGATTTCCCGCAATTTCGTAATCAAAATTCGGCGGCAAAATCACCTCTACCCCCCAAGGCAGGCCCTTTTTCCAGCCCGATTTGGCCAAATAGGCGGCGGTAGAGGCCAGCGCATCGCTGGGGTCGGCGTCCCAGATATTGGGGCTATCGCCACCCGCAAAATCCACCGCCAAAGCGCGATAGCTGGATGGCATAAACTGCGTATGCCCCGTGGCACCCGCCCAAGACCCGAACAGTTGTTCAGGCCTAACCTTGCCTTCCGCCATGGTTTGCATCAGGGCGATCAATTCGCCTTCAAAAAAGGCAGCGCGGCGGCCTTCATAGGCAAGGCTGGCCAGCGCCGATATGGTGGGAACATCGCCGCGCACCGCGCCAAAGGCGCTTTCCAGCCCCCAAATGGCAACCACTACGCCGGCATCAACGCCAAAGCGGGCTTCAATCTGGGCCAGAATTTCGGCGTTTTCTTTCAACGCTTTAGCGCCCGATGCTATACGATCATCGGACACCGCGCGATCAAGATAATCCCAAATCGTGCGGGTGAATTCATCTTGGCGGCGATCTTTGTCGATGACATCGGGCAAAAGCTGAGCATCACGAAAAGCCAAATCGAACACTAGTTCAGGAATGCCCTGCGCCAGCGCACGGATTTTGAAATTTTTCTGCCAGTCTGCAAGACCTGCGGCGGTATAACTGTCAATGGGCGGCAAAATCAGCGCCTCCTGTTGTGCAAATGCAGGGCCATGGGCAAGCGTTAGGCAAGCAGCAAGGATCAGGGCCACGCGCATCATCAGCCCCGCCGTTTGCGCAGCACTTTGCGGGCGGTTTTTGCCGCTTTTACGGCAGCGGTGCTGGACTTGCGCCCGCCCGATTTGCCCTTGACGCTGCGGGGGGTCGCAAGGTTTGCCCCTTCGACATGCAGCAAATCCAAAATCAACCCGCCTGTCAGCGGGGATGCTTCGGCAAGGCGGACAGTCACGCGCAAGCCCGCGCCCAAAACTTGGCCCGACTCTGACCCGACCAGCACCTGCGCATCGGGGTCGTAATGGAAAAATTCCCGCCCAATACTACGCACTGGAACCAGCCCATCGGCCCCTGTTTCATCCAATTTCACAAACAGGCCGAATCGCTGCACACCCGATATGCGGCCCGAAAATTCGGCCCCCACACGGTCGGCCAGAAAGGCCGCCAAATAACGGTCAGACGTATCGCGTTCGGCCAGCATGGATCTGCGTTCTGTATCCGAAATCTGCTTGGCCGTATCTGGTAAATTCTCGATGTCCCAAGGGGTTAGCCCATCATCGCCCCAGTCATGAGCGGCAATCAGCGCGCGGTGAACGATCAGGTCAGAATAGCGGCGGATGGGCGAGGTGAAATGCGCATAATTGCGCAGCGCCAGCCCAAAATGCCCAAAATTCTGCGGGCTGTAATAGGCCTGCGTCATCGACCGAAGGGTGGTGATGTTCATCAATTCGTCAAAATCCGTGCCCGCCGCCTGCGCCAAAAGGCGGTTCAAATGCGCGGTTTGCAGCACCTGCCCCTTGGCCAAAACAAAGCCTGATGCCTGCGCCACTTCACGCAACGCGTCCAGTTTTTCGGGGCTGGGTTCTTCGTGCACGCGGAACAGAAGCGGGGATTTTTTGGCGTTCAGTTCCTCGGCCGCGGCAACGTTGGCGGCGATCATAAACTCTTCAATCAGCTTATGCGCATCGAAACGGTCGCGGAATGAAACCGATGTGACGCGGCCATCGTCATCCAATATGATCTTTCGTTCAGGAAGCTCTAGATCCAGCGGCTGACGAATGTCGCGCGCCTTTTTCAGCGCGGCATATGCGGCGTAAAGCGGGCGCAGAACACGGTCTAGCAGGGGCAGGGTTTGCGCATCGGGCGCGCCATCAATAGCGGCCTGCACCTGCCCATAATTCAGCGACGCGCGCGAGCGCATCAGCCCGCGCACAAAGCGGTGGCTTGTTTTGTGCCCCCCCGCATCAAAGCGCATTTCCACCGCCAAACAGGCGCGGTCAACATTTTGGTGCAGGCTGCACAGATCACCCGACAGGGCATCGGGCAGCATCGGCACAACGCGGTCAGGGAAATAGGTGGAATTGCCGCGCTTTCGCGCCTCGCGGTCAAGCGGGCTGGCGGGGCGCACATAATGGGCGACATCGGCGATGGCGACCCACACAATATGGCCGCCCTGCCCGTCCGGCATGGCCAGCACGGCATCGTCGCGGTCGCGCGCATCGATCGGGTCGATGGTAACCAAATCCAGATGGCGCAAATCGGTGCGGCGGGCAAGGGGCGCGGGCTGCGCCGCCTCGGCCTCGGCCACCACGGCGTCGGGAAAGGAATCTGGAATGCCGTGTTGATGAATTGCGATGAGAGAGACCGATTTTGCCGCCGACGGATCACCCAGAACCAGCGTGATGCGCGCCTGTGGCAGGCCAAGGCGGCCACCGTTTTTGCGCGCGCCAATCTGCTCGGCCTCGACCAGTTCGCCATCGCGCGCGCCGTACAAATGCACCGATGGCACGGCCCATTCTTTTTCTGCGCCCTTGTCGATGGGCATAATACGGCCACCTTCGTGGGTGGCGCGGAAAATGCCGATAACCTTTAGCGCCGTGCCGCCCAGTGCGCGGATTAGGCGGGCGGTATGGGTGTAATCTTCGCCCGCCTCGGGCGTCAGCCGCGCCAAAATGCGCGCGCCTTCGGCCAAGGCTGGATCACCCTTTTGCGGGCGCAGTAGAATGCGCGCCGTGGATGCAAGATGCGCCTCTTCCAAGGGCTTGGCGAATAAATCGCCATTGCTGTCAGGGGCTTGCACCATCAGCACGGCCACGGGGGGCAATTCGGGGCTGTCGACGCGCGCCAGCGTGCGCACGCGGCGGGCGGGAATTTCGCCTTCTTCTTCTAACTCGGCCAGCAGGCGTTTGAGGGTGATCTTGCCAGCCCCGCGAATGTTAAAGGCGGTGGCAATATCGCGCTTGGTCGCCTGATCGGGATGATCAGTGATCCATTGGCGGATGACATCTTTGGAGGGAGTATCGCTCATCCCTGCGGCATATCACGCTGGGGGGCGCAGCAAAAGCTGCATATCGCGGTGGTCAATGCCAGCGTCTAGATACACGGGGCCGTGGGCCGTGAAGCCAAGGTTTTCATAAAAGGACAAGGCCGTGGTTTGGGCAGAAAGCTTTGCTTTGGCCAAACCCAAAGCAGCAAAATGGTCAATGGCCGCGCGGGTCAGGGCCGCGCCCACGCCCTGCCCACGTGCATGTTTTAGTACACAAACACGGCCAATTTTGCCCGTATCGCCCAGCGCCAAAAGCCGCGCTGACCCAACGGCTTCGCCGCCGATATGGGCCAAAAGATGGGTTGCGACATCGTCTAAATCGTCCAACTCGTCCGCCTCGGGCACGCCTTGCTCTTCGATAAACACAATGCGGCGCAGGGCGCGGCAGGTTGTAATGTCGCGGGTTTGGGTGACGGAAATCATGCGAAATAATCCCGCAAAATGCGGCCATAAATCGCCTTAAGCTGATGGATTTGCGTGATTTCCACCCGCTCGTCCACTTGGTGCATTGTGCGGCCCACAAGGCCAAATTCCACCACAGGGCAATGATCTTTGACAAAGCGCGCATCCGATGTGCCGCCCGAAGTTGATGGCTGCGGCG
>CAXNEP010000262.1:0-4139 GCA_964200865.1 Cypionkella sp.
TCTTCTGGCAAAGGGCTGGTAAACTCCATCCGCTTGCCCGTTTTGGGATGGTCAAACCCAAGGGATGCTGCGTGCAAGGCTTGGCGCGGGAAGCTATTGGCCAAATCGGCACCAACGGCATAGATTTTGGGCGAAAACTTGCGCGACCCGCCATAGGTTTGATCGCCCAGCAGCCCGTGGCCCGCATAGGACATATGCACGCGAATTTGGTGGGTGCGGCCCGTCTCTAACCAGCATTCCACCAGCGCGGCAGAGGGGCCAAGCTCTTCCACCACACGGGTGCGGGTGACGGCGTGACGCCCGCTATCCCACACCACCGCTTGGCGCTGGCGGTCATGTTTGTGGCGGGCAAGCTGGGTCGCAATTTTCAAGATACCCGCGCCCTCAAAAGTCACCCCGCGCAGACCGCGAATGCGCGGATCATAGGCCGATGGTGCGCCGTGAACGACTGCTAGGTAACGGCGCGTCACCGAATGGTCGGCGAATTGCGCAGATAGGGCATGATGCGCGCGGTCGGTTTTGGCCACCACCAAAAGCCCCGTCGTATCCTTATCAATGCGGTGCACAATGCCAGGGCGCCGCGCGCCGCCAATACCCGCCAAACTGTCGCCGCAATGATGCAGCAGCGCGTTTACCAGCGTGCCCGATGGCGTACCAGGCGCTGGATGCACCACCATGCCCGCAGGTTTATCTATAACAATCAGCTCTTTATCTTCAAACACGATGCTCAGCGGAATATCTTCTGGTAATGTGTCCAGATTTTCGGGCGCAGCAAGGCGCAGGGTAATCACATCGCCTGCCTGCACCCGCAACTTGGCATCGGTCACTGGTACGCCGCCGCGCCACACATCGCCCGCCTCGATCATTTTCATCAGACGCGAACGTGACAGCTCTGCCCCCTCTGGCACAGCGGCGGCCAGTGCCTTATCAAGGCGTGGCGCGGCCTGCGGCATGGTGACGGTCAACTCGCCCAATACTTCGACCGCATCATCTTCGAATTCATCTTGCGCGTCATCATCAAAGGGGTTTGGCATGGCAGACACTCCGGCAGAAGAACAGGGCTTGCCCCCATCGCTGCGCTTTTTAAAAGGCTTGGTGACCACGCTGATGATCACCATGATTTTGGGTGTCATAGCGGTGGTTTACCTGCTTGTCACCCGCATGCCTGATGGACGGGCACAAATCCCCGCTTTGCCGCCCGATCTGGTGCTGCCAGCGGGGCAAAAGGCGCAAGCCGTAACATTTGGTCAGGGGTGGAGCGCGGTTGTCACAACCTCGCAAACTTTGCTGATTTACGATGGCAAAGGCGTGTTGGTGCAAACCCTAGACTTGGGCGATTTGGCCGCCCAGAATTGACAAATGCGCGCCTGCATGAAACAGGCGCTGCTACAGCGGCAAAGGATACGGCGATGAAACGCGTGGCAATCATGACGACGGTGCGCAATGACACCCTGTTTCTAACGCGCTGGATTGCCTATTACGGCGGCATTTTTGGGATGCAAAACCTGTTTGTAATCTTTGACGGGCATGACCAAACCATTCCTGACGCGGCGCGCGCGGTGAACACAATCCAGCTGCCAAATATCCCGCGTTCAGTGATTATTGGCGAGAGGTTTCGCGCCAAAGCCTCATCAAATTTCGCTGCCGCCCTGTTTGCCAGCTATGACATTGTCATCGCTATGGATGTGGACGAATTTATTGTCGTTGACCCGAATTTGGGCATGAACCTGCACGAATATCTGTCCAGCAAAGACCTGCCTTCGTCGGTCTCGGCGCTGGGGCTGGATGTGATCCAACATGTTGACCGCGAGGCGGAGTTGGATTTGACCAAGGGATTTCTGGCCCAGCGGCACTTTGCGCTGGTCTCGGCCCGTTATACCAAGCCCAATATCATCACCAAACCTTTGCGCTGGGGCGCGGGGCACCACCGCATCAAGCGGCGCAATTTTCACATCGACCCGCACCTGTATATGTTCCATTTCGGATCGGTCGATCTGGCCTTTTCGGCGGCGCGCAATGGGGATCGTGATGCAACATCGGTCGGCTGGACGGCCCATATCGCGCGGCGCTATGCGCTGTTTGATCTGATGAAAAAATCAACCCCCATTGACGGGGACGGATATTTTGCCACCGCCCGCCGCCTGCTCACATGGCGCCGCCCGCTCTATGCGTGGAACAAACCGCAAATGATCACGGGCGATCCTGTGGTGGAAATTCCTGCACGGTTTTGGGATGCCATTTAGCCTTTAATTTCAGCAGCGGCGCGGTTTCGCGCCATATTTTCACAAAACATTCAGCATGATATTGTAATCGCCTGTTATTGGCGCGAAATGGTGCCAAAAATGAAAGCAGCGAAATGACCCTGTTACCGCGCAACCTTTTGGGGATGGCAGTGCCACCTGTCGAACACGTCCGCCCGCAAATCGCGGCCCTGTGCTGGCGCAAAAAGCGCGGGCAGGTAGAGGTGTTGCTGATCACCAGCCGCGATACGGGGCGCTGGGTTTTGCCAAAAGGCTGGCCAATGGATGGGCGCGCCGCACATGAGGCCGCCGCCATTGAAGCATGGGAAGAGGCGGGCGTGCGCGGCGCGATTTCCGACCAAACTCTTGGCCGTTTTCAATATGATAAGCAGCACCCTTCCAAACCCACCCAGCGCTGCGAAGTCACGGTTTACCCGCTGCGCGTCGCACGGCTAGAGCCGAAATTCCCCGAACGTCATGAACGCCGCCGCAAATGGTTTTCTGCGCGCAAGGCTGCCAAAGCCGTGCATGAGGCGGAACTTGCTGAATTAATTTTGACGGCCAGCGCCCAATTGGCCAAGTAACGCAGGGCTTGCGGCGCGGCTAAATCCGCCTACATTCATAGCTTTATGGCGGTTGGGAAATTCGGATGATTTGTTTCACCCTGCGCTGCGGCAAGGATCACAGTTTTGACAGTTGGTTCACCTCGTCACAGGCGTTTGACGCTTTGGCGCAGGCGGGCCATTTGGCCTGCCCGATCTGCGGCGATGCAGACATTGCTAAGGGTCTGATGGCCCCTGCCATTGGCAGCAAAGCCAGCGATGAAGCACCCGCGCCCCTGACCCAGCCCAAGACCGACGTTGAACAGGCAATGGCGCAGATGCGGCAAATGATTGAAGAAAACTCGGATTATGTCGGCATGAATTTCGCCGCAGAGGCACGCAAAATCCATTTGGGCGAGGCCCCCACCCGCGCCATTTACGGCGAGGCCAAGGCCGACGAGGCGCGCGCCCTGCTAGAAGACGGTATTCCCGTCGCCCCCCTGCCCTTTATGCCGCGAACAAAGGTGAATTGATGCGTGTTTTGATCACAGGAGCCAATCGCGGCATTGGGCTGGCTTTGGCGCAGCATTATGCGGGCGCAGGCGCGCAGGTGCTATCTGGCGCGCGGCAGCCCGCGTCTGACCAGATTACCATCGATGTGACCGACACCGCATCCTTGCAGGCTGCATCGGCGCAAAACGGCGGCGCGTTGGATTTGCTGATTTGCAATGCGGGTGTTTATTTGGATAAGGGCGAGTCATTGGACAGTGGCTTTGCAGCACAGCTTTGGGCCGATAGCTTTGCCCCCAATGTCACGGGTGTTTTTCATACTGTGCAGGCCTTTTTGCCGCAACTTCGGGCGGGTCGTGGCAAAGTGGCCATCATCTCATCCATCATGGGGTCTGGCGCGTCAACCAGCGGCGGAAGCTATATCTACCGCGCGTCAAAGGCGGCGGCGGCCAATTTGGGCCGCAATCTGGCCTTGGATTTAGCCCGCGATGGGATTGCTGTTGGCATTTATCACCCAGGCTGGGTGCAAACAGATATGGGCGGGGCGGGGGCCAGCATTTCGGTGCAAACATCGGCCGCAGGTTTGGCACAGCGATTTGCGGTGCTCTCGCTGGCCAATTCGGGGTGTTTTGAAAGCTATGACGGAACAGTCTTGGACTTTTAGGGTAAGTTTGCGCAATCTATCGCCTGTTCCCATGCTTGGGGCGAATAGGGGCCTAAATCCTGCGCAGGCTGGCCCATACGTGCGGCCATGATGCGCTGCCAATCACCAGACATCACCAAAACATCCCCCGCGCAATTGCGCACTGCACTGCGCGTAACTTCGTCGCCAATGCGGTGGTTCGTT
>CAXNEP010000263.1:0-4126 GCA_964200865.1 Cypionkella sp.
CAAAACAAAGGCCGCAAAGCCCGCGCCCTGTTTGACCGCGCCAACCTGCCGCGCCGCGAACAGGCGATCCGCAAGGTTTTAAAGGCCGAAGGCTTGTGGCTGCGCTAGCAGGGGGGCTTTGCCCCCCGCCTACGGCTCCCCCCAAGGTATTTGAGGAGTTAGGAAGGCGCAAACGCGCGATTGCTCCCTAACTCTGCAAATACCTTGGGAGGATGAGCGCAGCGAAGGGGGGCTAGCCCCCCTTTTAGGCCCACAGAACTGGCACCATCGAGGCAACCAATAGCCCCGCCATCGTCCAGTTGAACACCCGCAAGCGGATTGGGTTTTGCAAAAAGGCGCGCAGCGCTTCGCCCATCGCGCACCACAGTGCGACAGATGGCAGGTTCACGGCGGCGAAGACCAATCCCACCGTCAGAATGGCCCCAAAACTGCCATTCCCCCCGTAAACCGTGGCAGCAGTGATGGCCATGGCGATGGCCTTGGGGTTGACCCATTGAAACGCGGCGGCTTGCCAGAATGTCAGCGGCGATGCGCCTACCTTGCCTTGGGTCGGCGCGGCAGAATGGGCAATTTTCCATGCCAGCCAAAGCACATAGGCCAGCGAGGCCGCTTTGAGCAGCAGCATCACTTGGGGCTGCGCATGCAAGGCAGCGGCAAGGCCCAGCCCCATCACCACCACCATAAATGCATGGCCTACACTGATGCCCAGCATATGGGGCAAACTGCGCCGCACCCCAAAATTCGCCCCCGATGCCAGCAGCATCATATTATTCGGCCCCGGCGTGGCGCTGGTGGCAAAGGCATAGACGATCAGGGGTATGATTGTATGTTCCATGCCGCATTATTGCAGAACCTGATGAAATTGGATTGCAAGTTTGCGCGTTTTTGCCAAATATCTGCAACAAATGGCGAAGATTGATGAGATAGACCATAGAATATTGCGCGCACTGACTGCGGATGCGCGGCAGTCAAACTTGCATTTGGCCGATAAGGTGGGCCTATCGCCCAGCGCCTGCCTGCGGCGCGTGCAGGAATTGGAACGCAGCGGCGTGATTAAGGGCTACCGCGCGGTGCTTGACCCTGCCAAACTGGGCCTTGGGTTTTTGGCCTATGTCACCGTTGGGCTGAACAGCCACACCAAAGCCGCGCAAGAGGCGTTTGAACGCGCCATGTCGCGCGCCGCTGCAGTGGTGGAATGTCACAACATCACGGGCACGGTAGAATACCTGCTGCGCGTGGAAACCGCCGATCTGGCCGCCTATAAGCATTTCCATACCGAGATTTTGGGCGTGCTGCCACAGGTGAATGCAATCACGTCCTTTGTGGTGATGGGCAGTTCAAAGGATATGCGCGCCTGACCGCGCAAGCCTACCAATATGTCTTGCCGCAAACACATATCGCCCCTAGCCTAACGGCAGTTTCAGAAGGAGGCTGTCATGACCCATCAATTTGATACCCTAGCAATTCACGCGGGCACAGCGCCCGACCCTGCCACGGGCGCGCGGCAGGTGCCTATCTATCAGACCACCGCCTATGTGTTTCGCGATGCCGATCACGCGGCGAAATTGTTTAACTTGGCTGAAGTGGGCTATATCTATTCCCGCCTAACCAACCCCACCATTTCCGCCCTTGCCAACCGCGTTTGCGCGCTGGAAGGCGGGGCGGGGGCGATTTGCTGCTCGTCTGGGCACGCAGCTCAGATTATGGCGCTGTTCCCGCTGATGGCACCGGGGCGGAACGTTGTCGCCTCGACCCGCCTTTATGGTGGCACGATCCAGCAGTTTTCCAATACCATTCGCAAATTCGGCTGGTCGGCCAAGTTTGTGGATTTTGATGACCCAAAGGCGATTGAGGCGGCGATTGATGGCGATACCCGCGCGATTTTCTGCGAAACCATCTGTAACCCCGGCGGGGCGATTTCCGATCTGGATGCCATTGCCCGCGTGGCCGATATGGCGGGCCTGCCGCTGATTGTCGATAACACCACCGCCACGCCCTACCTGTGCCGCCCTATCGAACACGGGGCGACCTTAGTTGTGCATTCGGCCACAAAATACCTAACGGGCAATGGCACGGTCACGGGCGGGGTTGTGGTGGATAGCGGCAAGTTTAACTGGTCCGCATCGGACAAATTCCCCAGCCTATCGCAGCCCGAACCCGCCTATCACGGCCTTGTCTTTCACCCCACCTTGGGCGGCATGGCCTTTACCTTTCATTCCATCGCCATTGGCCTGCGCGATTTGGGCATGACAATGAACCCCCAAGGCGCGCATTACACGCTGATGGGCATTGAAACCCTGTCCCTGCGCATGCAGCGCCATGTGCAAAACGCGCAGATGGTGGCCGAATGGCTGGAGGCTGACCCGCGCGTGGAAAAGGTAGGCTATGCAGGTCTGGCATCCAACCCTTATCACGCGCTGTCGCGCAAAATCACGCCGAATGGCGCGGGGGCGCTGTTTACGGTGGCGGTGAAGGGCGGGTATGACGCCTGCGTCAAGCTGGTTGATAGCGTGAAGCTGTTTAGCCATGTCGCCAACCTTGGCGATACGCGCAGCCTCATCATTCACCCTGCGTCGACCACGCACCGCCAGCTATCGGAAGATGCGCAAGTCGCCGCAGGGGCCGCGCCCAATGTGATCCGCCTGTCGATTGGCATCGAGGATGTGCGCGATATCATTGCCGATCTGGATCAGGCACTGACAGCGGCAACCGAGTAACAAAACGGGGGCGGCGTGGGCCGCCCCCAGCTTTTCCTATTGGACGATTTCAAAAACCACGGTGACCTGCGCGGTTACGCCAATCTCGCCGCCCACGATGGGAACGGATGCTTCATCCATTGCAGCCTTTAGCATTGGCATAGGGCTGACATAGCCGCCGTTTTCGCTGATCGACACGATCTTACCCAGACTGGCGCCTGCGGCTGTAACCAGTTCGGTTGCTTTCGCGGTCGCATCCTTGATCGCCGATACACGCGCTTCTGACTGGGCAGGTTTAGGATTAGACTGCTCAAAACTTAGCCCGTTCATAGTGTTTGCCCCGTCCTTAACGGCCGCATCCACAACACCGCCCAAAATCGCCAAATCGCGCACCCGTGCGGTCAGCATATTGCTGGCCGTATAGCCGCGAATTTCGGGCGTTTGCATGGTGTCATTCTGCACCCAGTTGGGCTGAAGTTGCAGATTTGATGTTTGCAAATCGCGCGGCTCGATCCCAGCCGCCGCCAGCCGATCCATCACCGCCTGCATAGCGGAATTGTTTTGCGTCATGGCATCAGCTGCCGTATCGGCCTGCGTGGTCACCCCAAGCGACAGGCTGGCCATATCAGGGGCGGCAGATACCATCCCTTCGCCAGTCACGGTGATCATTCCCGCACCGTCGGCCATAACGGGGCCGCTGGCAGCTCCAATCGCCAAAGCCATCGCCACTACTGTTAAAATTTTACGCATTTTGTTTCCCTAAACTTAGCAATTCTAAGTGTCATGCCCAATAGTTAACGCTGTTTCTAGGGTTTTGCTTGCCCTTTTTGTCCGTTTAGGCGAAAAGCTGCTATAAGCAAAAAAAACAGTCGCGCGGGCGTTTATTGCTGGGCGTGAATTGTGTTAGGCAGGCGCGATGAAACCAGATTTTGCCCTAGATTTCCGCGACAACCAGATTGCGCTTTTGCATCGGCAAGAGACGGGTTGGGCCATTATTGGCCGCGTTGCGATGGACGATCCTGATCTGGATGCAGCCATGGCCTATCTGCGCGCAACCGCGCTGGGCCTGTCGCCGCGCGGCGTGTCTGCCAAGCTGATTTTGCCCAATGAAGCAATACTTTATACCGAACTTGCAAACTTGCCTTCTGGCCAAGACAGCCGCGCCGCCGCGATTGAGCAAGCCTTGGTGGGCCGCACGCCCTATGCCGTGAACGATTTGGTTTATGATTGGACAGATGCAGGTGCATCCGCAAATGTCGCTGTTATTGCCCGCGAAACCTTGGACGAGGCAGAAGGTTTCGCCAGCCAGCATCGATTTAACCCCATTTGCTTTGCCGCTCTGCCCAACCAAGGCGGCTATGATGGCGAAGTCTGGTTTGGGGCAACGCAGCTGTCTGAAACCTTGCTGGCGCAGGGCGAAGTCATTGAAC
>CAXNEP010000264.1:0-4112 GCA_964200865.1 Cypionkella sp.
GGCGTCAAAGCGCGCATAGCCCTGATCGTCTGCCACAGCCGTGGCCAGCACTTCGTTCGCTTCGGATACCAGTTGCACCTCTGCCCCCGCCAATGCCGAAGCATTGCCAAGGCTGCGGGCAAAAACATGCAAACCGTCCACGCCGCTTAGGGTCGTCAGCCCAATGTCAGACACCACAAACCACTGCCATGCGGACGGCACCGCATAGGGGTCTACCCCCGGAACCGTGGCGCGCAGGGCGTAAATGCCAGCGGTTTGCCCCGCCAGCGCATCTGCCAGTGGCAGGCGGGTGGTGACATCGATGTTCACATCCTGCGCCACATCCGCCGTGCCTGACCACAGCTTTGTGCCGATCTGCGCGGTAAAATCATATTCCTGATACTGCGCCATCGGGGCCGATAGGAACCCGTTTTGCAGCGCCCGCATCAGGTTGCGGTCGGTCACACGGTAAAGTTCCAGCGCCAGCTTTTCAGTATTGACTGTTTGCACGGGCAGCGCCGCATCGCCGCCCTTGGGCAGCACATAACCGCGCCCAGCAAAGCGTACGCCAGGTGCGCGGTCACGTACATAAGACATGATATCCACCGATGATGGCAAAACTTGCCCATCCTTGGCTGGCAACCCTTCGCGGAAGGTCAGGGCATAGCGCTGGCCGTGCTGCAAACCTTCGGCGCAGATTTGGGTATAACCATCGGATGTAATGGTAATCGCCGCATCTGGGGCGGAAACATAAGGCGTGAAATCGGTGATTTTCGGGTCTAACGTATCGGAAAACACGGCGCAAATGCGCGGGCGGGCAAGGTCGGATTGCACCAAAGTGTCGATAATGCGGAACCCATATTGCGCGGCGGCGGTTTCCAGCATTTGCGCGGTATCATCACGCGGTTGCAGGCTTTGGGCAAGGCGCAGGGCTTTCACAGTGTCCGGCCCACGCTCTAACCGCTCTAATGCTTGGCCCAAGGTCACCAGAATTGTGTGTTGCAAGGCGGGATCAGCGGCGCGCAGATAGGCGTTCATCGCGGCATATTGGGCGCGTTCGATATAGGCGCGCTGTTGGTCGCCCACGCTATCGGCGGCGGCCAGCAACAGGCGCGCATATTCGGCCCAATCGCCTGCACTATCAGTAATATTCAGCGCCGATCCCTGATATTCGCTGGCCAGAACCAAATCGCCGTTCGCTTCGCTATCCTGCGCTGCGCCCGTCAATTCATCGCTGGAATTGCCATAGGCAATGTGCAGCGCCGCCAGCCCTGCCGCCTGTTCGGTCGCATAGGGAAATTCCCAATCATAGATAAAGCTTAGCTCGCTGCGCCGCGCGCGGGCCGTATCATTTACCCCCGCTTCGGCCAAGATAACGCGGCCCGAAATGGCCCCTATAAATTCGGCGCTTTCATAGCCGCCCGCCTTGGGAAAGCATGAATTGTTGCGGGTGTTAAAGGTAAACGCCTCGCAGGCCGTATTGGCAAGGCAGGCGCGCTGGCAGGCATCCAGCGTGGTGTCAAAGATGCTGGCAATATCGCCGCCCGCATAGTCGCTGTCTTGCTGCAAAACCATCCGCTTTGACGGAACCAAATCCTGCGCAAGGCCCGCACTGGGCAAGCCCAGCGCCACGACAAGGGCGAAAGTTTTCATCAATTTTTGCGAAATCATGGCGCGGCCTTTCAAATCGACTCACAACGCAGGGATGCGCTGTTTGGCCGCACTCTGGCAAGGCTGACGCCATATGGCAATCAAAAGGATGGGCAAAAGGTTAGGGGAATTTTTGGCGGGTTAAGCCTCTGTTCACTTTGTTGCGGCTAGTGTGAGGCGAATCGCGGGAACTGCCCGCACTTGGCCAGAATGGACGCAAGATGGATTTCGCTGAAAGGCTAGCACAGGAAAGGCGCGCGCGCCTTGCGGCGCAGCGTTTGCTAGATCAGAAAAGCCGCGAATTGTTCGCGGCCAATGAAAAGCTGTCGCTGCACGCGCGCTCACTTTCCGACCAAATTGTGCAGCAGCGCCAAGTGGTCACTTCCGCCCTGTCCGAGGCGGAAACGCTCAAAGGCCAAGCTGGCCGTTTTGTCGAAGACTTAGATCGCGCGCACACCGCCGCCGTTATGGCCGAACGCCGTTTGTGGGATTCGATCAACACCATCGATGACGGCTTTGCCGTGTATGATGCGCAGCAGCGTCTGGTTGCGGCCAACCGCGTTTATCTGAACATGTTCGATCAAGGCAGTATTGCCCCTGGAATCACCTATACGCAGGTGCTGGCCCTTGCCGCGACCCAAGGGCGCATCGATTTGCGCGGCGAACATCCCGATGACTGGCAAGAATTCATGCTCAGCCGCTGGGAAAGCGATGGGATCGAACCCCTGACGTTGCAATTTCATGATGGGCAGTGGCTGCGCATGGTCGATAGGCGCGCGCAGGGCGGGGATGTTGTCTCGCTGGTTGTAGATATCACCGACCAAATGCGCATCTGGGCGGCAATCGAGGCTATTCCCGATGGTTTTGTGCTTTATGATAGAGAGGAGCGTCTTGTGACCTGCAATCAGCGGTATCGCGATATTTATCAAAACTCTGCCCCGTTTATCGAGGCGGGCGTAAAATTTGAAGATTTGCTGCGCTATGGCATTGCCGCGGGCGAACATCCCACCGCCATCGGGCGCGAGGAAGCTTGGGTATCCGAACGTTTGCACCGATTCCGCAACCCGGGCGCCACTGCCGAAGATCAGCTTGCCGATGGCCGCTGGATTCGCACCCAAGATCACCCCACCCCCGATGGCGGGCGCGTGGGCCTGCGCATGGATGTCACCGCCGAGAAAACTCAGCAAGCCGCGCTGGAAGCCGCCCGTATTGCCGCCGAAGCGGCCAATCGTGCGAAATCGGCGTTTCTGGCCAATATGAGCCACGAAATTCGCACGCCCATGAACGGCGTTGTCGGTATGGCCGAACTTTTGTGCGATACCAGTTTGAACGAAGATCAGCGCCTGTTTGCCGAAACCATCCGTTCCTCGGGCGAGGCTTTGCTGGTGATTATCAACGATATTCTGGACTATAGCAAAATCGAGGCTGAACGCCTAACCCTGCATCCCGAACCCTTTGATCTGGAACGCACAATCCACGAAATTGCTATGCTGCTGCAACCGCGCGCGCGCGAAAAGGGCATTGATCTGCTGATCGATTTCGACATGTTCCTGCCCACCCGTTACGTGGGCGATCCGGGCCGTTTGCGGCAGGTCTTGACCAACCTTATGGGCAATGCCGTTAAGTTCACCCTAAAGGGCCATGTTTTGGTGCGCGTTGTTGGGGTAGAGGCAGGGCTTGGTGCGCAGCATTTGCATATTTCCGTCGAAGATACGGGCATTGGCATTGCGCCCGAAAATCTGGACGCGGTGTTTGGCGAGTTTAATCAGGTGGAAGATGCCGCCAACCGCAAGTTTGAAGGCACAGGTTTGGGTCTTGCCATCACGCAGCGGCTGATCGAACGGATGAACGGCGCGGTTTGGGTCGACAGCGAACTTGGCAAAGGGTCTTGCTTTGGTTTTCGCGTGACCCTGCCCGTGGCCGAAGATTCCCCGCCCACGACCGCCCCCATTGCCATTAAGCGGATTCTGGCAGTGGACGATCAATTCATCAACCGCACCATTTTGGAACGGCAACTTGCCCCTTGCGGCATTGCGGTTACCCTGTGCCGTTCGGGGGCCGATGCTTTGGCCGCATTGGCCTCCAGCAAGTTTGACGTGATTTTGACCGATTACGAAATGCCCGAAATGAACGGCCTTGCCCTAACCCGCGCCATTCGTGCGCAGGGGGTGGAAACGCCGATCATTCTGCTTACCTCAAACCCCGCCGCCGCACGCGAGGAAGAGGGCTACGATATGCTGGCATCCGTGGTGCAAAAACCCATTTTGCGGGCCGATTTGTATCGCCGCCTTCAGGCGCTGGCGGGCGAGAGCGAACTGGCACCCCTGCCCGCCGCCGCAGTCGCCCCGCAGGCCCAGCGGCAGATGCGGGTGCTGGTGGCAGAAGATAACCGCACCAATCAGTTGGTGTTTCAAAAAATGGTGCGGTTGATGAATTGATCGTCCACTGCCAGAATCCGCTTAATGGCAATGGGGGCGGTCGTG
>CAXNEP010000265.1:0-4109 GCA_964200865.1 Cypionkella sp.
GCAGGCTGCGCGTTAAGTGCGGCACTGCACCTGTGGGCCAAACGGCGCTGATACATTCGATGATTCGCATTTGTGATTCGCGCATATTCTGCGCGCGCACAGCCGCGCCGCGGCATCGCCCTCGACCCCCACGATACAGGTTTTCCCCCAGATTTTCATTAAAAATTTTCGATATATTTACAAGCTTCACGATCCTTTCTGTCAAAATATTTACAAAATAATCGCATGAAAAATTATCTTTAACTTATGTTTTACATTTCTGAAACATCGGCTATACCTAGCATTGGGAAAAGCTGCGCCTCACGGCCCGATGGCGCGGTTTATAAGGAGAGTAAGACCAATGTCAGGCGATGCAGCCACAAGCGGCGTTTATACGGCAAGCAAAGAATTTTTGGCACAGGCGCATGTTACGCCAGAAAGTTATCAGCGCGATTACGCAGCGTCGGTCACAGATTCCGATGGGTTTTGGCGCGCGCAGGGGCAGCGGATTGACTGGATTCGCGATTATACTTTGGTCAAGAATACCACCTTTAAGCGCGGCGAAGTGTCGATCAAATGGTATGAAGACGGATCGCTGAACGTCAGCGCCAACTGCATTGACCGCCATATGGCGACGCGCGCCAGCCAAACTGCGATCATTTGGGAACCAGATGATCCAAAGACCCCCGCCCAGCACATCACCTATGCCCAGCTGCTGGAGCAAACCTCGCGCATGGCGAATGTTCTGAAAAGCCACGGTGTGAAAAAGGGCGACCGCGTGGTGATCTATCTGCCGATGATACCTGAGGCCGCCTATGCCATGCTAGCCTGCGCGCGCATTGGGGCGATACATTCCATCGTCTTTGCAGGGTTTTCGCCAGATGCGCTGGCGAACCGCATTAACGATTCCGAAGCAAAAGTTCTGATCACAGCCGATTTCGCCCCGCGTGGTGGCAAGAAAACCGCGCTAAAGGCAAATGCAGATCAGGCGCTGCTGCATTGCAAAGACAATGTGCAATGCCTTGTGGTCAAGCATACGGGCGATCAAACCACGTGGTCAGAGGGTCGCGATTTTGACGTTAAGGCCGAAATGGCCACAGCCAAGCCCTATTGCGCCTATGTTGAAATGGGGGCCGAAGACCCGCTGTTCATTCTGTACACTTCGGGGTCTACGGGCAAGCCAAAGGGCGTTGTCCACACCTCGGGCGGCTATCTGGTGTATGCGGCGATGACGCATCAGATGACGTTCGATTACCATGACGGCGATGTGTTCTGGTGCACCGCCGATGTGGGCTGGGTCACTGGTCACAGCTATATCATTTACGGCCCGCTTGCGAACGGCGCGACCACGCTGATGTTCGAAGGCGTGCCAACCTATCCCGATGCTGGGCGATTCTGGGAGGTTTGCGCCAAGCATCGGGTCAACCAATTCTACACGGCCCCGACCGCCATTCGTTCGCTTATGGGCCTTGGCCCTGAATGGCCCGCCAAGCATGACCTTTCCAGCCTAAAACTGCTGGGATCGGTGGGCGAGCCGATTAACCCCGAAGCGTGGAATTGGTATAACACACATGTCGGCCATGGGCGCTGCCCTATTGTCGATACGTTCTGGCAGACTGAAACGGGCGGGCATTTGATTACACCGCTTCCGGGTGCCATTCCGCAAAAACCAGGGTCTGCCACCCTGCCCTTCTTTGGGGTCAAGCCCGTTATTCTGGATGCGGCTACGGGCAAAGAGCAAACCGCCACGGAAACCGATGGCGTTTTGTGCATTGCCGACAGCTGGCCCGGCCAAATGCGCACCCTGTGGGGCGATCATGCGCGGTTCGAAGAGGCGTATTTTGCCCAATATCCCGGTTACTATTTCACGGGTGACGGGTGCCGCCGCGATGCAGATGGCTATTACTGGATTACGGGCCGCGTTGATGATGTGATCAACGTATCTGGCCACCGCATGGGCACGGCCGAGGTTGAATCGGCGCTGGTCGCGCATCCAAAGGTCGCCGAAAGCGCGGTTGTCGGCTATCCGCACGAGATTAAGGGCCAAGGCATTTATGCCTATGTCACCTTGATGAAGGGCGAAGAGCCAACCGAAGCCCTGCGCAAAGAATTGGAAGCATGGGTGCGCACCGAAATTGGCCCCATCGCCAAGCCAGACCTTATTCAATGGGCCCCTGGCCTGCCAAAAACCCGTTCGGGCAAAATCATGCGCCGTATCCTGCGCAAGATTGCCGAAAATGATTTTGGCAGCCTTGGCGATACATCCACCTTGGCCGACCCATCGGTGGTGGATGACCTGATTGAAAACCGCATGAATCGCGGCTGACATATTTGGGCGGCGCGCCTGTGCGCCCCGCCCATGCGAGATCAGATTGCGCCAAGCTGGGAGGCGCGGCGCAATCTGATAAACCTACCAACCCAAGGCCAAAGGCTAAGGCGAAGGTATCACGGGCTGCACAACGGCAGCCGAACGAGGGGCCAGCACCAAGCTGGATTAAAAGGGAGGCCACAATGGCAAAAGCACCTGATGCGAGTGTTCGCTCGCGTCCTATGACTGCCGAAGAACGCAAGGTTATCATTGCGTCATCGGCAGGCACCATTTTTGAATGGTATGACTTCTACCTTTACGGCTCGCTGGCAGCAATCATCGGCGCGCAGTTCTTCACCCCCTTCCCAGAAGCCACGCGCAACGTGTTTGCGCTGCTTGCCTTTGCAGCAGGTTTCGTGGTGCGTCCGTTCGGCGCGCTGGTGTTTGGCGCATTGGGCGATATCGTTGGGCGAAAATACACGTTCTTGATGACCATCCTGATCATGGGTGTGTCGACCTTCCTCGTTGGTCTTTTGCCAAACTACTACGCTTGGGGCGCTTCCGCGCCGATCATCCTGATCATCCTGCGTATGTTGCAAGGTTTGGCTTTGGGCGGCGAATATGGCGGCGCGGCAGTTTACGTGGCCGAACATGCCCCTGCCAATCAGCGTGGTTATTTCACCGCGTTCATCCAAACCACCGCAACATTGGGCCTGCTTCTATCGCTGGTCGTGATCTTGTCGGTGCAGGGCTATATCAACGGCAACTACCCCGATCAGCCCGTTCTGGACGCGGCTGGCCAAGCTGTGATGCTGGCTGATGGCACCCCTTCGATGATGAAAGCCTTCAACGCTTGGGGCTGGCGCATTCCGTTCCTTGGCTCGATCGTCCTGCTGCTGATTTCGCTGTATATCCGCCTGCAAATGAACGAATCCCCAGCCTTCAAGAAAATGAAGGAAGAGGGCGCAGCCTCTAAGGCACCTTTGACCGAAGCTTTCGGTCCCGGCCGCAACGCTATGGTTCTGCTGATTGCCCCTGTTCTGCTGATCTTGCTGGCTATCACGGGCAACCTGACGGGCACGCTGGTCAGCTATATCGGTATCGGCTTTGTTGTCATCGCCGTAATTTGGGGCTGGCTGAACGCCAAAATCGCATTGATCGCGCTGCTGGGTCTTGTGGCTGGTCAAGCTGTGGTTTGGTACACTGGCCAGTTCTATGCCCTGTTCTTCCTGCAAAACGTGATCAAGGTTGACAGCTTCTCGGCCAACGTGTTCGTGGCTTGGTCGCTGATCATCGGCACCCCATTCTTCTTGGTGTTCGGCGCGCTGTCCGACCGTATCGGCCGCAAGCCCATCATCTTGGCTGGCTGCTTGATCGCGGCACTGTCATACAAGTTCGTGTTCCCAATGCTGACGCAAACGGCGAACCCTGTTCTGTACGCAGCGCATCAAACCGCTGTTGTGGTTACGGCTGATCCTGCGGATTGCTCGTTCCAGTTCAACCCAGTTGGCACGGCCAAGTTCACCAATTCTTGCGATATTGCCAAAGCTGCTTTGGCGCGCGCATCGGTGAACTATCAAACCGTACCCGCCGAGGCTGGCACTGTGGCTGTTGTCAAAGTGGGCGATATTGAAGTCGCGGGCTATGTAGGTTCGGTGAATGCGGCTGCGGTCAAGGAATTGACTACCGCGCTGGAAACCGCAAACGCTGGCACGGATCAAGCTGCAAAAGACGCAGCTAAGGCCGCGCTGGATGCAGAAAAAGGCGTTCCTGCCGCCTTTACCAAATCGCTGAACGACTCGCTGCTGGCAGCGGGTTATCC
>CAXNEP010000266.1:0-4101 GCA_964200865.1 Cypionkella sp.
TTCAACCAGATGGGGAAATTCCCTAATCCCTGTTACATGACAGGGGTGTTTCCTGGCAAGCGAGGTGTTTTTTGGGCCGTTTAGCGCCTAGTGGCCCAAAGACGTATCAGCACCACTGGGCAGCGCCGATGCGTACCAATTCTTTTCCCGAAATGGCGATGTGGTCGTTACCCTGTAGGGCAGCGGCTTTGGTCAAATACCAATCGCGCAAAACAGGGGGCAGGTGGCGGGCAAGGGTCTGTGCCACCCGCCGATTTTCTGCAGCCGTCCCGCCCGATGGCCCGTGAAAGCCAAACTGCGCGCTTGGCGTGACGCAGGTATTTGGATTGCCCAGATAGGCGGTGCAAGCGCTGGCGCACCATCCGTCGATGCGCACTCTATCGCCTCGTATAACTGCCAGATTCGCCCTAATGATGTATTCATTCACCACCCCGCCCCCATCGTTGCGAATGGTGCGCACCGATTGCGCTTGCGCGGTCATTGGCAAAATCAGGGCTGCACAGATGGCAGCACCGAGAATGGTCGAAAATTTTGGAAGCTTTTGCATTTGGGCACCCCACCGTTTGCGTTGACGGTCGAGTTGTCCCACCTCGTGCTGCCCAATTTTGGCCGCAATTGCGCCAGAATAACGACATAATGGTAAAAATTTTCTAAAATTTTAATGGGTTACGTCCTGCTGCGCTGCAAACGGCAACGCGGCTTGCGTTTTGAAAGGACAAGGCAGATTGCGTTGTTTGGATACAAATTTAAGCAGTTTTTGTCGGCATTTTGTCTTTTCCCGACTAGGGTGCGCCGCTGCGGATGATTCGCCCAAAAGGTGCGGAAAATTGGGCCGATTCGGCCATGGGCCAGCCTGAAAAGGAAGAACGATGAAAATCGCGTCGGAAGGTTAAGAATTAATCAATTTCTAATGGGGATTTACCCGCATTTTCACCTCCAAACCGTAATGCCGCCTTGCCCTGTCGCGCTTAGGTTGCTAGTAAAGACTTTGATAATGGTATTTTGGTCGCCTTACGCGTGAAAGGGCCCTTCGATGAACGTCAAAACCTTTATGTTGGCTGCAGCGGTAGCTTTTGGTACCTTCGGCATTGCCAATGCTCAAACCGCTGAACAGCAGGCCACCATTGACGCACAGATCGCTCAGGTATCGGCAATCTGCGCTGCAACGCCAGAGCAATGTGCTGCCGCGATGGAGGCAGCACTGGCTGCGCTGGCTGCTGCGGGCATCACGGGTGGGGCGCTGGACAGCGCGCTTGGTGGCATGGCCGCGGCATTGACGGAACTTTCTGGGTCGCTGCCAGGGGCAGCACTTCAGATTGCAAGCGCTTTGCAAGTGGTTGCTGATGCGGCGCCTGCAGGCTCGCCTTTGGCTTTGGCGCTTGCGGAAATTGTGGCAGCTTTGAACCGTGGCGAAGGTGTTTTATTTATCGCTTCAGTGCCAAGCTTAAACTAAGTTTGAAAACTAAGCTTGAAAGGGCCCTTCGATGAACGTCAAAACCTTTATGTTGGCTGCAGGGGTAGCTTTTGGCACCTTCGGCATTGCCAATGCTCAAACCGCTGAACAGCAGGTAATCATCAATGCGCAGATTGCTGCGGTGTCGGCAATTTGCACGGCCACACCAGCAACCTGCCTTGATGCCGTCAATGCGGCACTGGCCGCGCTAAGTGCGGCAGGCCTCACCGGTGCTGAGTTTGACAGCGCTCTCGGTCGTATTGGCACTGCGGTGGTTGAGGTTGGTTTATCGCTTCCACGAGCGAGCCAAGAACAGATGCTTGGAGCTTTTTTTGCCCTTCGTAACGCGGCGACATTTGGCTCACCCTTAAACGTCGCTTTTCGCGAAATCGCGTCCAGCTTTGCGCGCAACGAACTGGCAGGAATTAGGGCATTCCTGCCAAGCCCAAACTAAACCGACTGGACGTCGAACACAAAAAGAAACCCGCGCAGAAATGCGCGGGCTTTTTGATTGCGCGTGCCATTCAAAGGATCAGATGGCGCTGGCATCTGTTCTTTGCGGCTTACCACTGCGGCCAAATACCAGCTCGCACCAAATAACCGCGCTATTGGATCACTCATCCCCATAATAGCTGCCATAACGATAGCCATACCCATAGCCACCTGTCGATTGTTCGTTCTGGTTAAGCACCAGATGAATATCCACATTCGCGCCCAAAGCAGGTTTTAGCACCGACAAGGCCGCGCGCAGGTCGCCTTGGCTGGTTGCCGCCCATCGTACAGGCAGAACGATAGTGTCGGCGTGGTGGGCGACATAACGTGCATCAACAACGGGCAGCAGCGGCGATGTATCGACAATAATGATGTCATAATTCAAGCGCAGCTTTTCCAAAAGCGAGCCGAAATTGGGCGAACTGATTAATTGATCTGTCGGCACTTTTGCGCGGCCCGTGCCAAGTACGCAGTGCAGTTTGGTCAACGGGTCAGCCGCAATGCTGAACCTTGTAGCGACGTCTTCTTCGCCAGGGTTAGCTAGAAAATCCAAAAGACCGACTTCGGGTTCGATGTTCAATTGCTCTGCAATAGATGGCTTGCGCAGGTCGGCATCCACAATAACAACCTTTAGGTTGGACATGGCATAGACCCGTGCCAAGGACAGCGACAATGTGGATTTCCCTTCGGCTGGCACCGAGGAGGTAACCATAATCACCGAACCTTGGCGCAGCGGTGAAATCAGATTGCTGCGCGCATCGTCGACAGGCATTTTGCGATCACGCCATTTCTGGCGAAGATCTTGGTCAAGCACGGCCCTAAGCCGCCGCACAGATTCAGAATAGGTTGAAAGCGGTTCGGTGACGATGGTGCTGGCCACGTTCTTTTGGGCGCTGACGGAATCGGGCATCTTTGGCACAACTGTCGCCACCTGAAGGCCCGTCAACTGTTCTAACTGGGCAGGACTGATCACGCCGCCAATGTAATATTCGTTCAAAAACGCAAACCCAATACCTAACCCAATACCCAAAACAAGACCCAGCGCAAGGATCAGCCGTGTGTTTGGCGCGCTTTTTGTCGAAGGTGGCAGTGCTTCGGAAACAACGCGGCTTTGTGCCACCTGCACGGCCGCTTGGTTTTCAATTTCAGAAAGACGCGCCAGAACATTCTGATACTGGCTGCGCGCGATTGAAGCGGCCTGCTGCAGTTCAAAAATTTGCGCCAGCGCATCTGATGACAAATCGCTTTGCAGCAACGTCGTCCGCAATTCGGTGCGCAATTCGCCCAAGCGCGAATTTTCTGCACTGACATTGCTGCGCAGCGTGGCAATAGCGGCGGTTGCGCCATCGGTGATGGCCCCGTCCAACTGCGCCAATTCTTGTTGCAAATCGATAGCGGTTTGATCGCCTTCGGCAACCTCTTGCAACTGGGCGGCAATGGCTTCGCGTTGCGCCAACAGTTCTTGCAATGCCTCATCTGCAAGGCTATCGGCCAAAGCGGCAAAGTTGCGGTCTTGCAGGCCCGAGGTGGCTGTCGTCAGCGCCATTTCCTGCGACAAAAGTTGAACGCGCTGCGCTTCCAGCGATGCGCGTAATTCGGCAATGCGCGGGTTGCCAGCATCTTCTTCCAGCGTGGCAAGGTTGTCTTCGATAAAGCTGTCTAATGCGGCATCAGACGCGGCCACTGCATCGCGGCCAGCATCGGCCTGGGTCTGCAACACATCGCGTGCAGAAAGCGAGGCGGCAATTTTGCCCTGAACTTGGTTGCGGATGTAGGACTGCGCCACAACATTGGCGATGTTCGCTGCGCTTTGCGGGTTGGTCGAAGTGATTTCGACCGAAATCAAATATGTCAGACCCATGCGGCGCACGACCAAAGAATCGTTCAAGCGCTGGATCATACCCTGCAACACATCGTCTTGCGTGGGCGGGGCATCGCTTTGTAGGCCAAGCGCGATTTTCATGCGCGTGGTAAAGCCCACGCTTGGCCCAAATTCTGGGTCAGCAGATAAATTAGCCGCCTCTATGACCGCCAGCGCGGTGGAGGGCGAGCGCAGGATTTCAACTTCACTGTCGATCTTCGCATTGTCGACCTGCGAATTTGCGCCGCCAAATTGGTCGGACTCTAGCAAGTTGCGCTGAGAAGGATCGACCATC
>CAXNEP010000267.1:0-4074 GCA_964200865.1 Cypionkella sp.
ACTCGGACAGTGAAAAGATTGTCGGCGGGTATGAGGCCTTTGCGGACGAGTTTTCGACCATTCTGTCGCGCCAGTTGGACGCGTAAGTTATGGCGGGCGGGGTTATCAAATCGGGCGGCAAAGCGGGGCGGCGCGGGCGCGGACGGCGCGGCGGTGGCGCGGTTATGTCAGAAATCAATATCACGCCCTTTGTGGATGTGATGTTGGTGTTGCTGATTATCTTCATGGTGGCAGCGCCGATGCTGACGGTTGGGGTTCCGCTGGAACTGCCCGATACAGCCGCCAAGGCCATGCCAGACGAGCAGGAGCCGCCCCTAACCATTTCGCTGGCGGCTGATGGGCGGGTGTATATTCAAGAAACCGAAGTGGCCGAGGCGGAACTGATCCCCAAGCTTGCCGCGATTGCGGCGGAACGCACATCGGACAAGGTATTTTTGCGCGCCGATGGGACGTTGGACTATGCCCGCGTGGCGGCTGTGATGGGCGCGCTGAATGCGGGCGGGTTTAACAATATTGGGTTGGTCACGGATTCGGGTGGATCGGCCATGGGTGGAAATACGGCGGGTGGGAACTGACCCGTGGGCGTTTGGCGCGATATGGATACGGGCACAAAGGCATCTGCCATTGCCCATGGCGCGCTGATTGCTTGGGTGATCGTGGGCGATGTGCTGTGGCCGTTTGATACGTCTTCGATGCCCGAAGTGGCTAATGTATCGCTGATGAGTGAGGCGGACTTTGCCGCCTTGCAGGCCAGCGCGCCTAAACCAGATGCGCCGAGTGAGGCCCCGCCTGCGCCCGCCGAAGCGACCCCGCCGCCGCCCAAACCTGCCGAGCCGCCCGCCGAGCCATTGCCCGAAGATTTGCCCGTGGCCGATGCTGCCCAGCCCGAAGATGCCCCCCCGCCTGTGGCCCCAATTGCCGAGGTGGAACAGCCCATTCCTGTGCCGCAGTCGGAAACCCCGCCCGCGCCCCGCCCGATGGATAGGGTCGCTGCAACCCCTGTGGACGAGCAGCCCGACACCCCCGATGTGGCCGATCAGGCGGTGCCAGAGGTATCGGATGAGGCGCCCCCCGATGCCGAAGTCACGCCCACCGAGGAACCTGCCGCCGCCCCGCAAGAGGCCGCCCCTGTGGTGGTGACCGAGGCAGACCCCGCCCCAGAAGATGCGCCGCAACTGGCCCCCACCACCAGCATTCGCCCCAAATCGCGCCCCGCGCGGCCTGCGGAAACACCGCCCCCAGATGCCGATGCCGAGGCGATTGCAGCGGCATTGGCCGAGGCAACTGCGGATGCGCCCGCAGATGCGGCGGCTGAACCTGCCGCTGATGCGGGGGCCAGTTCCGATATTCCCGAAGGCCCGCCGATGAGCGGGGGCGAGGTAGAGGGCCTGCGCATTGCGATCAACCGCTGCTGGGTGACATCGACCCTATCGACCGAGGCGATGAACACCACCGTTACACTGCGTGTGGAAATGAGCCAAGACGGCAAGCCCACCTCGATTGAGATGACCAGCTTTGAGGGCGGATCAGCCGCCGCAGCCGACCGCGCCTTTGAGGCAGGCCGCCGCGCGGTTAACCGCTGCGCTGGCCCCAATGGCTATGATCTGCCGCCCGAAAAATACGGCCAATGGAATGTGCTGAATCTGATTTTCGATCCCAACGGAATGCGGTTAAGGTAAACCGCGCCGCCCCAATTCTAACCCCGTGCCAAAACGAGGATAAAATGACCAAGCTGACCCACCTTGCCGCCCTTGCCCTGATGGCATTTGCAGCATTTGCCGCCCCTGCACGGGCGGAATTGACCATCCGCCTGACGGACGGGGTGATTGAACCCATGCCCGTCGCCATCCCCACCTTTATCGACGAGGGCGGCGCGGGGGATATTGCAGCCAGCCTGTCTCGCGTGGTGGCGGCGAATTTGGTGGGCACGGGGCCGTTTCGCGAAATTGGGGCGGAAGCCTATATCAGCCAAATCAGTGGTTTTGATGCGCCCATTGCCTATGCCGATTGGCAGGCGATCAATGCCCAAGCGCTGATTGTGGGGGCGGCCAGCGCGCAGGGCGATCAGATTGTGGTCAAATTCCGCGTGTTTGACGTGTTTTCGGGCGCGCAACTGGGGGACGGTTTGCAATTTGCCGCCCCTGCCGCAAGCTGGCGGCGCATGGCGCACAAGGTATCGGATGCGGTCTACAGCCGTATCACGGGCGAGGGGCCGTATTTTGACAGCCGCGTGGTGTTTGTGGCCGAATCTGGCCCCAAGAATGAACGGCTAAAGCGTTTGGCGGTGATGGACCAAGACGGCGCGAATGTGCAGTATCTTACCGATAGTTCATCGATCGTATTGGCCCCGCGCTTCTCCCCTGATGGGACACGGATTTTGTTCACCTCCTATCAATCGGGCTTTCCGCAGATTTATGTGATGGATGTGGCCACGCTGCAAACGCGCAGCTTGGGCCAGCAAGAGGGCACGATGACCTTTGCCCCGCGCTTTTCGCCCGATGGGCAGCGCGTGGCGTTCAGTTTGGAACGGGGTGGCAATTCGGATATTTATACGCTGGATTTGAATTCGGGGGCACTGACGCAGCTTACGAACGCGCCGTCGATTGAAACCGCGCCGTCCTTTTCGCCCGATGGCAGCCAGATTGTGTTTGAATCAGACCGCACGGGCAACCAGCAGATTTACGTGATGCCCGCAAGCGGCGGCGAAGGCGTGCGCATATCGAACGGGCAGGGCCGTTATGGCACCCCAGTGTGGAGCCCGCGCGGCGATATGATTGCCTTTACCAAGCAGAACCAAGGCCGTTTCCATATTGGCGTGATGCTGACCGATGGCACGGAAGAACGCCTGCTGACATCTTCGTTTCTGGACGAAGGCCCAACTTGGGCCCCCAATGGCCGCGTGCTGATGTTCACGCGCGAGTCTGCGGGGGCAGAGGGGCAGGCGCAGTTGTTTGCGGTGGATGTGGCGGGGCTGTCTTTGCGGCCAGTGCCGACTGAAGGGCCAGCGTCTGACCCGTCATGGTCGCCCTTGCTGCCCTAGGGGTGGGGAGAATCTATAAGCCCTAAATTGCAGTAATCTGTTGTGTTGCACGGCGAAGTTGTTAACCTAGTCACGTCAGCCCGCGCCGCGCGGGTGTCTTTCTGGGGGCCGCGCGTATGAGCACTTTTGGAAGCGTTTTGGACCTGTCAGTGCTGAATGGCACAACAGGTTTTCAGATTAATGGTGAAGCGGCATACGACCAATTTGGCCGATCCGTCGCCAGCGCAGGGGATATCAATGGCGATGGGTTTGATGACCTTATCATCGGGGCAGTTTATGCCAACGCGTCTTATGTGGTGTTTGGGGCGGCAGGCGGCTTTGCGGACAATGTGAACCTTTCTGCGCTCAATGGCACCAATGGGTTTCAGATCAATGGCGAGGCGGCCGGTGACAATTCTGGCCGATCCGTCGCCAGTGCAGGGGATATTAATGGCGATGGCTTTGATGACCTGATCATTGGGGCAGATGCGGCCTCTGCGAATGGCAATTTCAGTGGCGCGTCTTATGTGGTTTTTGGGGCAGCGGGCGGGTTTGCGGCCAATTTGAACCTAAGCGACCTGAATGCCAATAATGGGTTTCAGATCAATGGCGAGGCGGCGTATGACAACTCTGGCACCGCCGTTGCCAGCGCAGGCGATATCAATGGCGACGGCTTTGATGACCTGATTATTGGGGCAGCTTGGGCCAATACGAATGGCAGCTATTCTGGCGCGTCATATGTGGTGTTTGGCGCGGCGGGCGGATTTGCGGCTAACTTGAACCTAGGCGCGCTGACTGGCACGAATGGATTTCAGATCAGTGGCGAGGCGGCGAGTGACTATTCTGGGCAATCCGTCGCCAGCGCAGGCGATATCAATGGCGATGGGTTTGACGATCTGATCATTGGAGCACGTGGGGTCGATCAGAATGGCAGTTTCTCTGGCGCGTCTTATGTGGTGTTTGGCGCGGCGGCCGGGTTTGCGGCCAATTTGAGCCTAGGCGACCTGAATGGCAGCAACGGGTTTCAGATCAATGGCGAGGCGGCGAATGACAAC
>CAXNEP010000268.1:0-4073 GCA_964200865.1 Cypionkella sp.
ATTGCCCCTTGGTTAATTTTTAGTCACTTCCGTTGCGAAGGGTGCCAAAATGTCACCCGCCGTTCGATAAGCGAGACTGCGCCATAAAACGCCGATCCCGCCAATGCCGCCACCGCAATCTCGGCCCAAACCATGTCAAGGCCAAGCCGCCCAACCTCTGCCGTGATGCGAAATCCCATGCCAACCGTTGGGCTGCCGAAAAATTCAGCAACAATCGCGCCGATCAGGGCCAGTGTTGTTGCAATTTTAAGCCCGTTGAAAATAAACGGCATCGCCGCAGGCAGGCGCAATTTGAACAGGCTTTGGGTGTAGCTTGCCCCATAAGTCGCCATCAAATCGCGCTGCATCTGGTCTGCCGCCTTTAGGCCTGCCACGGTGTTCACCAGCACAGGGAAAAACACCATCACCACCACAACGGCGGCTTTGGAATGCCAGTCAAAGCCGAACCACATCACCAAAATCGGCGCGATCCCGACGATGGGCAGCGCCGCCACAAAATTGCCCACAGGCAAAAGGCCCTTTTGCAAAAAGGGCGAGCGGTCAATGGCAATGGCCGTCAGCACCGCCGCCCCGCATCCCAGCGCATAACCCCGCAGGGCGCCTTTGACAAAAGTCTGGTTGAAGTCCGCCCAAAGCGTGGGAATCTCCGCCGCAAAGCGCGCGGCAATCGCCGATGGCGGGGGCAAGATAACGGGCGATACGCCCAGACCGCGCACCATCCCCTCCCACACGACCAAAATGGTGATCCCGAATATCGCAGGCACAATCAACCCCGCGCCCGATGGGCGTGCCGCCAGCCGCACATTCAGCGCCCATGCGCCCGCCCAAAAGACCAGTGAAAACAAAACCCAAATCATCGCGCCGCCTCGCGGTAGCCCATACGCTGCAAGGTTGCCCGCTCAATGGCCCCGACAATCGCCACAAGCCCCGCCGCCACAATCGCCGCCGCCATCAGCGCCGCCCAAATTTGCACGGTCTGCCCATAATAGCTGCCCGATAGCAGCCGCGCGCCAAGCCCCGCCACCGCGCCTGTAGGGAGTTCCCCCACAATCGCGCCCACCAAACTCGCCGCAATGCCCACCTTTAGGCTGGCAAACAGATAGGGCACCGATGACGGCAACCGCAGCGCCCAAAACACCTTGGACGCGCTGGCATTATAGGTTTTCATCAAATCAAACTGCGCACTATCTGGGCTGCGCAGCCCTTTGACCATGCCCACCAGAACAGGAAAAAACGACAGAAAGGCCGAGATAATCGCCTTGGGGATCAGCCCCTGAACCCCCAGCGCGTTCATCACCACGATGATCATCGGCGCAATCGCCAGAATGGGGATGGTTTGGCTGGCAATCGCCCAAGGCATCACCGATGCATCCATCGCGCGGTTATGCACAATGCCAACGGCCAGCAAAACGCCCAAACCCGTGCCAATGGCAAAACCCACCAATGTCGCCGAAATGGTGATCCACCCATGGTAGACCAGCGACTTCGGTGATGTCACCTTTAGCACAAAGGTCGATTTATACAGCTCGACCGCCACCTGATGGGGGCTAGGCAGTACAGGTCGATCTTGGCTCCATGTCGCAGCCACCAATGCCATGCCCGCAGGCGCATCCACCCCCGCCCGCGCGGCCTGATCCACCTCCCACGCGGTATTCATCCGCACGGCGGCGGCGTACCAGATCACGATAATCGCCAAAACAACGGTCAAAATCGGAAGGATACGGCTCATACCTTGCCCCCTCCCTCTGCGCCCAGCGCAATCAACGCCACCGCCACCACGCCCAAGGCCATGCCAAGGCCCTGCATCAGCGTTGGCCTCTCGCCAAACACCAGCACCGCCATGGCAGTTATCGCCAGCAACTGGAACACCGCCGAAAGCGAAATTGCCACCCCCAGCCCGCCGCCGCGCATCACCCAAACCATAATATAATTGCCCAAACAAAACAGCGCCAGCGCCGCAATCAACACCGCCACCCCCGCCCCATTCGCATAGGTCTTCAACAGTGCATTCGCCCCCATAAACACAGCGGTCGAGGCCGCAAGATAGGCATAAATCATCCCGCTCATCGCGCCCCCCTTCCTCGCTCAGACAAATATCCTCGGGGGAGGCCGAAGGCCCGGGGGCAGACAGCCCCCGCGCGCGCTATATGCAGCAGATCACACATCCACATGCCCCGCCCTGAGCCCCTCGCGCACGCGGTGCGCGATGGCAATAAATTCTGGCGTATCGCGAATGTCCAAAGGCCGCTCGCGCGGCAGGGGGCTGTCAATCACATCCGTAATCCGGCCCGGGCGCGGCGACATGACCACGATCTTGGTCGACAGATATACCGCTTCGGGAATGGAATGGGTGACAAAGGCAATCGTCTTGCCCGTGCGCGCCCACAGCTTCAAAAGCTCCTCGTTCAAGCGATCCCGCACAATCTCATCCAGCGCGCCAAACGGCTCGTCCATCAGCAAAATATCCGCATCAAAGGCCAGCGCGCGGGCGATAGAGGCGCGCTGCTGCATCCCGCCAGATAACTGCCATGGAAACTTGCGGCCAAAGCCCGTCAGTTCGACCAGTTCCAGCACACGTTCCGTCCGCTCGGCAACCTCCGCTTTCGAAAACCCCATAATCTCCAGCGGCAGGGCAATATTGCCCGCAATCGTACGCCAAGGATACAGCCCCGCCGCCTGAAACACATAGCCATAGGCACGCTTCATCCGCGCCTCATCTGGCGTCATCCCGTTCACGGTCAGCGTGCCGCCCGTCACATGTTCCAGCGCAGCAATACTGCGCAAAAGCGTGGTCTTCCCGCAGCCAGACGGCCCAATAAAGGAAACAAAATCGCCCCTATTGATACTCAGATTCACGTCCTTTAACGCCTGCACAGGCCCGTCAGCGGTTTGGAACACCAACTGCACATCGCGCGCTTCGATCACAGGATTGGGGGCGGATTTAGCCATGAAAAACGGGCCTTCTTGAAAAAGAATTTCGCAGGGGGCAGTAGATATGATCAGCACGTTTCGCGCCAAACCACCCTTCAGCCTCAAACTGCGCCAACACACGCGACATGTCCATAACCAGCAATTTGGCGCAACGCAGTTTGCGGTGGTTTTGTACGCCCGTACTGGGGCGCAGGGCAGCAGTAGGGTCCTTTTGGCCGTTTTGCAAATACGCCGTGCAATCGATGCCCCGGCTTACCCGTATAGGATGCAATGCCTTGCGATTTGGCCATATTTGTAAAGGCAACCACTTAAAAACGTCATCAATTCTTGGCCCAAACGTCATGCGCGCGTCACGCAGCTGTTGCGCAGCGCGCCTATGTTGCGCGCAACCCAATTTGGGCCGCACCGCAATAGGAGAGAACAGATGTCCGATACCCCAGAAACCATGATGGAAACCTTGCAAGACACCGTGGAAACCGCGATCGAAACCGCGCAAACCGCGGTTGAGAACGCTATGGAAGCTGTCCAAGACGGCGTGGCTGACCTGATGGACGGCGACGCCGAAAACATGGATGACCGCGCCACCGAAGCTGACGCTGCGGAAGAAGAAGCTACCGAAGCTGAAGATGACGCCGATATGGACGATGAAGCTGGCGAAGCAGAAGCAACTGCCTAAACCAAACCTCGCGCCGCGCCCAATATCGGGGGCGGCGCTTGGCCTAAAGATATTCCTTGCGTTCGCCACCCTATACCCCCCGCATCAATCCGCCATCAACGCGGATGTTTTGGCCGGTGATATATCCCGCGCCTTCGGATGCCAAAAACGCCACTGTCGCGGCGATCTCGTCCTCGCGACCATATCGCTTCATCGGCACCGATGCCGCGCGCGCGTCGGTTTTCGGCAGGCTATCAATCCAACCTGGCAGCACATTGTTCATCCGCACGTTTTTGGCGGCAAACTCATCCGCAAACAGCTTGGTGAACGCCGCCAGCCCCGCCCGCGCCACGGCAGAGGTGGGAAACATGTTTGAGGGTTCAAACGCCCAAGCGGTCGAGATATTGACAATCGCCCCGCCCCCCTGCGCCGCCATAATTGGGGCTACAAGGCGGGTTGGCCGCACTACATTTAGAAAATACACCTC
>CAXNEP010000269.1:0-4053 GCA_964200865.1 Cypionkella sp.
CGGGCACATATGAGCGCGGGTGATTATGTGGCCATGATTACCGATATTTGGGCGCGGCGCGGTGCAGTGCGCGGCGATATTGAACGTATCGCCGCGCTGGCGCGTGCGCATGGCGCGCCAATGCTCAGCCATGATGACAGCCAAGTGCAAACCCGCGATTACTACCGCGCGCAGGGCGCCCAAATTGCCGAATTCCCCATGCACGAGCGGGTTTTTCTGGCGGCAAAACAGGCGGGCGATGCCATTGTTTTGGGCGCGCCGAATGCGATGCGCGGGGGCAGCCATTTGGGCAGCCCAAGTGCAGGCGAGATGATCGTGCGCGGGCTGTGCGATATTTTGGCATCCGATTATTACTATCCCGCCATGCTGGGGGCGATGGTGCGCCTGCACGCCGATAAGGTTGCGCCGCTGGCAGACCTATGGAAATTGGTGTCAGCCAACCCCGCAGCCGCGATGGGTTTGCCCGATCGTGGCCGTATTGCGGCGGGCCTGCGCGCCGATTTGATCCTTCTTGATTGGCCAGAGGGCCAAGCCCCGGCCGCATTGCGCACTTGGGTCAGCGGGCGCGGCGGTTACAGCGCGCTGCGTTAGTCGAAAGGTATTGCTGCGGGGCATATGAAGGGCGCGAATAGACCTTTAACTGTCGCAGCCTGTGCGGACTTATCGGGTGATTGGCCGCCTACTTGCCCGAAATGGGAGGGCCGCTATGAACGAGCATCGCAGATCGGGCCGCGCCGCGCGCCAATCCGAACGCGCACAAAAGGGGGGTGGTTTGGGCCGCCCCTATATCATCCGCAACATCCCCACCTATGACATTTTGTCGGAAGAAAATTTGGTTCGGATAGAGGATGCGGCAGACCGAATCTTGGCCGAAACGGGGATTGAATTTCGCGATGATCCAGACGCGCTGGACCTTTGGCGCAAAGCTGGGGCGGAATTGGACGGGCTGCGCGTGCGCTTTCCCAAGGGCATGCTGCGCGAGGTTTTGGCCCATACCCCCGCCAAATTCACCCAGCACGCCCGCAACCCCGGACATTCGGTGGAAATTGGCGGCAAATCGGTGGTCTTTGCCCCCGCCTATGGCAGCCCCTTTGTGATGGATTTGGACAAAGGCCGCCGATTTGGCACGCTGGAGGATTTTCAGAATTTCATCAAACTGGCGCAGGCCAGCCCCAATTTTCACCATTCAGGCGGCACGATTTGCGAGCCAACCGATATCCCCGTGAACAAACGCCATTTGGATATGGTGCTGGCGCATCTGACCCTGTCTGACCGCCCCTTTATGGGATCTGTCACCGCAGAAGACCGCGCGGAAGACAGCATCGATATGGCGCGAATCGTGTTTGGGCGCGATTTTACCGACCAAAACTGCGTGATTTTGGGCAATGTGAACGTAAACTCGCCCCTTGTTTGGGACGGGACGATGACGAAATCGCTGCGCGCTTATGCCCGCGCGAACCAAGCGGCGGTTATTGTGCCGTTTATCCTTGGCGGGGCGATGGGGCCTGTCACCAACGCAGGGGCCATCTCGCAATCGCTGGCCGAAACCATGGCGGGCTGCGCGCTGACCCAGCTGGAACGGCGCGGTGCGCCTGTGATTTTTGGTAACTTCCTGTCATCGATGTCGATGCGCTCGGGCAGCCCGACGTTCGGCACCCCCGAACCTGCGATTGGCAGCATGGTCATTGGCCAACTTGCCCGCCGCCTGAACCTGCCCTTGCGGTGCAGCGGCAACTTTACCACCAGCAAACTGCCCGATGCCCAAGCAATGATGGAAGGCACCATGTCGATGCTGGCGGCCATTCATTGCGGGGCGAATTTCATTTTGCATTCAGCGGGGTTCTTGGACGGGCTTTTGTCGATGTCCTACGAGAAGTTCATGCTGGACGCCGATCTGTGCGGTGCTTTGCACAGCTATTTGGACGGTGTCGTGATCAGCGACGATACTTTGGCCGTGGATGCTTTTGCCGAAGTGGGGCCAGGCAACCACTTTTTCGGCTGTTCCCACACGATGGCCCATTATGAATCTGCGTTTTGGGACAGCAGCCTGTCAGATAACGAGCCGTTTGAAAAATGGGAGGCAGCGGGCAGCAGCGATGCCGCAACGCGCGCCAACGCGGCATGGAAAAAATCGCTGGCCGACTATCAGGCCCCGCCCTTGGACGCAGGTATTACCGATGCGCTGGCCGATTTTGTGGCGCGCAAAAAGCACGGGTTGGAAGATGCGTGGTATTAACGCCTAGTCCTGCGGCCTCATGAGCGTTAAGACGCCCAAAGCTGCGGCCGCAAATCCGCAAACCCCCAGCGCCAGCGGCAGGGCGGTGCCATCAAAGGCAAGGCCCAAGGGTATCGCCAAAACCACAGCGGCAACGGTTGACAGCGCCGTGACCGCACTGGAAGCCATACCCGCCAAATGGCCCAAAGGTTCCAGCGCCATCGCGCTAAGATTGCCCAGCGACAGCCCCATGGCGGCAAAAATCATCACGGCCCAAGCCAGCAGCAGCGCAAAATCAAAAGGTGCGGGCAACAGGTGCAGCGCGCTATCGCAGGCCAGCACAGCCGATGCTGCACACATGCCCCACAGCGCGCCCGCCACCATGCGGCGCATTCCCAGCCGCTGCACCAAACGGCTGTTGGCAAAGGCACCAACACTGGACAAAAGGGCAATCAGGCCAAACCACAGCGGAAAACTATCTGCGCGGTCAAACCGCTGTTCGAATATGCCTTGCAAGGACGACAGCGTGCCAAAAAGCCCGCCCAAAATCAGCGACTGTACGGCGGTTGATACCAGCACCACGCGCTGCGCCAGCACTTCGCGCAGGCCCATGGCCAAATCGCGCAGGTTAAGGCTGCGGCGCTGCGCGGCGGGCAGGGTTTCAGGCTGGCCAAAGCCAACCCAAACGGCGCAAAGCGCGGCAAAGGCGATGAAAAACACAAAGATCATATGCCAGCCGCCTATGGCGATTATGCTTTGACCCATCAGCGGGGCAATCGCGGGCATAAGGGTGAAAATGGTCATGATCAGGCTGAGAACTTGGGCCATAGTGCGCCCCTTGTACAGATCGCGGATCATGGCGCTGCCCACCACACGCGGGGCGGCTGCGCCAAGGCCTTGGATCACCCGCGCGGCAAGCAAGCTGTTTAGATCATTGGCAAAATAGCAGCCAAGCGCGCCCAAGGCATAAAGGCCGAGGCCTGCAAGGATAACGGGCTTGCGGCCAAAAGCATCTGACAATGGCCCCGCAAAAAACGTACCAATCCCCATGCCCAGCACAAAACTTGTCACCACAATTTGCGCGCGGTTGGGCGCATCAGGCGACAGGCTGGCCGCGATTTCGGGCAGGGCGGGCAGCATTGCATCGATCGATAGCGCAATGGTTGAATACAGCGCCGCCATCATCAGCACAAAGCTAAGGGCGGGGCGCTGTAACGTACCTTGGCCCGTCAATGTATTTTGACCTTATCCGCCAATTCGGCGATGACATCGGCCCAGACCTCGGGCGGCTGCGCGCCTGACACCACATATTGCTGCGCAATCAGATAGGTGGGCACAGCGGTTACCCCCTTTTGCCGCGCATCACGGTCGCGGGCCATGATATCATCGGCATCTGCCGCCGATTGCAACAGGCGCAGGGTGGCTGCGCGATCCATTCCATTGGTATGGGCTATATCTGCCAAAACCTCATCTGCGCCAATATCGCGCCCTTCCAGCCAATAGGCGTTGAACAGGTTTGACACGACGGCGATTTGCACCCCCTCGATCCCCGCCCAATGGATCAGGCGGTGCGCTTTGAGTGTATTGGGAATGCGCTGCGGCAGATCGGGGTTCAGATCAAGCCCCGCTTTGCGGGCAATTTCGCGAAGCCGCTCGTGCACCGCGTCCACGCGGCCCGCCCCGCCAAAAGCGCGTTCAAGATATTCGCGTTTGTTCACCCCTTCTATGGGCAAATCGGGGTTCAGTTGGAACGGATGCCATTGAATGGCAAAAGGATGCAGTGGCTTATCCGCCAAGGCGCGGTCAAGATGCGTTTTGCCCACAAGGCACCATGGGCA
>CAXNEP010000270.1:0-4046 GCA_964200865.1 Cypionkella sp.
CTGGCCGCGCGATAACTTCCAGCTTTTCCACCCACAAATCGCGGGCCGCCAAGTCCATCTCTTCGCCCGCCCGCGCCAGATCATAGGCGCGCTGGCCGTCAACCTTTACCGCCGACACTTGCGGCGGAACCTGCAAAATCGCCCCGCGAAACGCGGGCAAAGCGGCCGAAATCGCACCGTCATCGGGGCGCAGACCAGATGTTGCAATCACCTCGCCAGCCGCATCATCGGTGCTGGTGGCAGCCCCAAAGCGCACCATAAAGCGGTAGCATTTCAGCGCATCGGTGACATAGGGCACTGTCTTGGTCGCCTCGCCCAATGCCACCGCCAGCACGCCCGTTGCATCGGGGTCAAGCGTGCCCGCGTGGCCCGCCTTTTGTGCATCCAGCGCCCATTTAACCTTGTTCACCACCGCGCTGGATGTGATGCCCGCAGGTTTGTCGACAATCAACCAACCCGACAGCGCGCGGCCCTTTTTGCCCCTAGCCATCGCTTGGGTCTGGCTCGTCTTTAGCGGCAATATCGCGCTGCACCACTGGGTCAGAAAACAGCCGCCGCGCCTCGTCTAACCTGTCAAATGTTTCATCGGCGCGGAACCGCAGTTCAGGCGCATAGCGCAGGGTCATTTCATCAGCGACCATCTTGCGCAAAATCCCTTTGTGGCGGGCAAGGGCGGCAATAGCATCGGTAACGCTGCCCGCGCCCGACATGGGCATCACATAAACGGTGGCCACCCGCAAATCGGGCGATACGGCCACTTCGCCCACTGTGATAGACATATCATTCAGCGCGGGGTCATGCACCTCGCCGCGCATCAAGATATCAGACAGCGTGCGGCGGATCATTTCACCGACGCGCAGCATCCGCTGCGATGGCCCTTTGGCCGAGACTGTGCGTTTGTTTGCCATGCCCCCCTTTACGCCGCTTCGCGCCCGCCCGCAATGTCGGGCTTTCATGCAGGGCATTTTGCGGCTATGGCTGGCGAAAATGGCAAAAGGTGCAGATATGGCAAGCATTGGCATAGTGGTAACAGGCGCATCGGGCCGCATGGGGCAAATGCTGATCCGCGAGATTTCGGGCAATCCTGCCCTGCATCTTGTGGGCGCGATAGAGCGCGCGGGCCACGCTTGGCTAGGCCGCGATATTGGCGCAGCGATGGGCGGGGCCGATTTGGGCGTGCAGGTGTCGGACGATGCTTTGGCCGCATTTGCCCATGCGCAGGCCGTGATCGATTTCACCGCACCCGAAGCGACCGTTGAATTTGCCGCCCTTGCCGCCCAAGCCCGCGCTGTGCATGTGGTTGGCACAACGGGATTGCAGCCCGAACATCACGCCAAACTTGACGCCGCCGCCCGCCATGCCGTGATTATTCAGGCAGGCAATATGAGCCTTGGCGTGAACCTGCTGGCGCGGATGACGCAAAAGGTCGCTGCCGCGCTAGATGCCGACTGGGATATCGAAATTGTCGAGGCGCACCACCGCCACAAGGTTGACGCGCCATCGGGCACGGCGCTGATGCTGGGCCATGCGGCGGCTGCAGGGCGGGGCTTGGATTTGAACGCGCATATGGTATCTGGCCGCGATGGCATAACTGGCGCGCGCGATGCGGGCAGCATCGGCTTTTCCGCTATTCGCGGCGGTGATATTGTGGGCGAACATGACGTAATCTTTGCTGCGATGGGCGAGCGTGTGGTACTGCGCCACATTGCCACCGACCGCGCCATTTTCGCACGCGGCGCGCTGAAAGCAGCGATTTGGGGGCAGGCCCAAAAGCCAGCCCGCTATGATATGATGGATGTTCTGGGCCTTTAACGCTCCAAAAGTGAACCAATTTTGTATGGGCTGCGTATACCCGCAAATGAAAAGGTTTAAATCATGCTGCGTCTTGCCATCGTTTTCGCCCTTTGGGCCACACCCAGCCTAGCCGATTTTCAAAAGATCGCCGATAAAAAGGCGTTTTTAGATGCGCTGGATGGCCGCGCGCTGAACATTGGCCTTTTTAACCTGCAAATCAACGTGATGCCTGATGGCGCGCTTCAGGGCAGCGCCGTGGGTTGGGGCATAACAGGTAATTGGGATTGGAAAGACGGGCTGTTTTGCCGTGAAATGGATTGGAGCGGTTATCCCATCGAATACGATTGCCAGTTGGTCGAAAGCAATGGCGATCAAATTCGATTCACGTCTGATGGCGGAAAAGGGGCATCCGCCGATTTTCGCCTGCGATAGTTAGAAATCTACCGCCAGCCCTTTTCTTTCCCAATCCCCAAAACGCACAGGCTCTGGCCCCTTGCGGCCGCCCAGTTCGGGTGGCAAAGGCGCGGGGATGTGGCGCCGCCGCTCTGCCGCCTCGGCTAAAGCGCGCAGGGCGGCAGGCGGCAAAGCACGCTCTGCCTCAGGCACGACTGGCGGTTTTAGCGAATGTGGCATTTGCGTTCCTTGCGAAATCTTTATCGGTCATATAGGCACGTTTCACAATATCTCAAGGCTTTGATAACAAATGAAGGTTAACGATTTATGACGCAAACCAACAGCGCGCGCGCCGCAGCCGTTGCGATATTGGATGCTGTCTTGGGCGAAGGGAAAACCTTGACCCAAGTATTTGAAGATACAACATTTTTGCGCGATTTGGCCAGCGCTGACCGCGCCCGCGCGCAGCGCCTTTGCGTGCAGGTCATCCGCACGTTAGAACCGATCGAGCGGCTTTTGACACCGCTTTTGCGCAAATCGCCGCCGCTTCATGTGATGAATATCCTGCGTCTTGCGACACTAGAACGCAGTTTGGGCGAAGCGGCCTATGGCGTGGTGAACGAGGCGGTCGCACTGGCCCGCATTGGCAAACGCAGCCAGCATTTGGCGGGCATGGTGAACGCGGTACTGCGCGCGCTGCCAGACCCTGTCGTGCTAAGCGGCCCCGCGCAAATGATGCCGCGCTGGCTGCGCCAACCTCTTGTGCATGCCTATGGGCGCGAAGCGGTTTCCCTTATCGAAACTGTCCATGCCAGCGCCCCGCCCACCGATCTAACCCTTCGGGGCGATGCACAGGTTGACGGGGCCGTTCTGCTGCCAACAGGGTCGCTGCGCCTGCGCGATGGCGGGCAAATTTCGGCACTTGCGGGCTTTGAGGGCGGCGCTTTCTGGGTGCAAGACGCCGCTGCGGCCATGGCTGTTCCGCTGCTGGGCGATGTCAATGGCGCGCGGGTGCTGGATATTTGCGCCGCACCGGGCGGTAAAACCATGCAACTGGCCTCTCGCGGCGCAGATGTAACGGCGCTAGACATTTCTGGCCCCCGTATGGCGCGCCTGTCGCAAAACTTAGCGCGCACAGGGCTTGCCGCAACCTGCGTGGTGGGCGATGCGCTGACCTATCGTTCAGAAAAGCTCTTCGACGCCATTCTGTTGGACGCCCCCTGTTCGGCCACAGGCACCATTCGCCGCCATCCCGAGCTGCCATACCTGAAAGATGGTTCAGAAATCGCGAACCTTGTTACGCTTCAATCGCAACTGATCGACCATGCGCTGACACTTTTGGCCCCCACAGGCCGCATGGTTTTTGCCACCTGTTCGCTTTTGCCTGCCGAAGGCGAAGACCAATTAGATGCAATGTTGGCGCGGCACAAAAACCTGTCTGTCATCCCGCCCCAATTGGCAGGGATTGATCCCGCTTGGATCACGCCCAAAGGCGCGCTGCGCTTGCGGCCAGATTACTGGGCTGACCTTGGCGGCATGGATGGATTCTTTATGGTTTGCGTTCAAAAACAGTAGGTTATTCGCCCGCCTTCGTCTCTAGCAAAGGTGCAAGAGGGGCCATTTCCACCTCTGGCACGATCTCTTCAAAATCAAAGTTATCCAGCCGCGCGGCGCGTTTGCCTGCCCGTTCGGCGGCGGTAGAAATACCGTCCAAATCGGCCCGCGCTTGGTTGAAATGGGTCGACAGTTTGTCTACGCGTTCGACCACCAGTTCCACATCGCGGTGCAATTGCCGCAAAGTTGCGCGAATAGCCCCCGCCTGTTCGCGCATCCGCGCATCCTTTAGCACCGCCCGCATT
>CAXNEP010000271.1:0-4022 GCA_964200865.1 Cypionkella sp.
CCCGCGCATCGATTTGCGCTGCGCCTTGCCCGCCCACGCCGTTGCTGTCCACGCTTGCGCCGCAGCCTGCCAAAACCGCCAAGCTGCTGACCACAAATACGCGCCGAGAAAGAATACCCCCAGAAAGTGTAACTGCCATAACTTCCTCCTTGAATTGCAGGCTCTGCGGCCCGTCTTGGTCACTATAGCCGATCAGCGCCGCCCTGTCATGCACCCCGCGCGACCCGCGCAAAGCTTTGCCTATTTGCCGCCCAAAATCCGCGCTGCAGCAGGGGCGAAATAGGTGAGGATTCCATTGCAACCTGCGCGTTTAAAACACAAAAGGCTTTCCATCATCGCCGCCTCGCCATTGATCCAACCGCGTTCGGCAGCGCCTGCAATCATCGCATATTCGCCCGATACCTGATAGGCATAGGTCGGCGCGCCAAAGGCGTCTTTCACCTCGCGGCAAATGTCCAAATAGGGCATCCCAGGCTTGATCATCACCATATCGGCCCCCTCGCGCAGATCGCGTTCGATCAGGCGCAAGGCTTCGGCGCGGTTGGCGGGGTTCATCTGATAGGTTTTCTTATCGCCCTTCAGCGAGCCTGTTGCCCCCACCGCATCGCGGAACGGGCCATAGAAACTGCTGGCATATTTTGCACTGTAAGACAGGATTGCAACGTCTTGATATCCTGCGGATTCCAGCGCCGCGCGTATCGCGCCAATGCGCCCATCCATCATATCAGACGGGCCCAAAATATCGGCCCCTGCCTCGGCCTGCGCAAGGGCCATTTTCACCAAAGCTTGAACGGTTTCATCGTTCAGAACCACGCCATCCAAAACAATGCCGTCATGGCCCAGCGCGTTGTAGGGGTCTAGCGCGATATCGGTCATAATCGCAATCTCGGGCACGGCGGCTTTAATGGCGCGAATGGCGCGGTTGGTCAGGTTTTGCGGGTTCCACGCCTCGGCGCAATCTACAGTTTTCAGGCTGGCATCGGTATAGGGAAACAGGCAAATGGCAGGAATGCCCAAATCTGCTGCCTCGCGCGCGGATTTGACGATGTTGTCGATGCTGCGGCGATACACCCCCGGCATCGAGGCGATAGGCTCCATCACATCCACCCCTTCGCGCACAAAAACGGGCCAAATCAGATCGCCCACCGATAGGGTGTTTTCCTGTGCCAGCGCGCGCAAAGCGGGGGTGCGGCGCAGACGGCGCAGGCGATTGGCGGGATAGGGGGCTTGAACCTGTTGCATGGAACCTAACGTTGCTTCTGTCGATATTCTGCGATACTGGCCCGAAAGGGAATGTTTTGCAATGTCGCGGCCAAGGGAGAAACCAAAATGCTTGGGTTGATAGGCGAGGCGATCAGCCTGCGATCCTTTTCCAGCCTGTGGTATTGGATCGGGGTCGCGGTGTTCTGGATTGCTGCAACAGGGCGCGTTTTGGGAATGTCTTTTGCCGCGGTAAGCCGCGCCAGAGGCGGGGGGATTGCGCTGGCGCAGCTTGAAACCATGACCCATATCGCCGCGCAGATTTGGAGTGCAGGCTGGCAAAAATGGCAGGTGTTGTGGGTTGCGATTTCAGCGGCCATGCTGGTTGGCCTGTCCTTGCTGGCCTTTTCCTATGGCATCGAACTGGCCCAAGCGGTGTGGTTTTTGGCGATGCCATATCTGATGATACTGGCTTTGCAGCTGCGTTTGGCGCTGCGCATTTTGGCGCAAAATATCAGTGATGAGGCGCTGATACAGGCGATGTACCGCTTTAGAATAACGGTGCAAATCATTGGTTTTATATTCATATTTCTAACTGCCGCATTCGCGTTCTTGCATTTGCTAATCCACGGATATTTCAGGTAAGCTGATGCAAAAATACGATCAGATTACCCTGTCTGCCGCGCCCGAAGGCTTTGACGCCGCGCTGATTTTGGCCGAACTTGCGCGCGGGAACACTGTAATCCACATCGCCCGCGATGATCGGCGCATGGCGGCGATGCGCGCGGCCCTCGCGGCGCATGACCCTTCGGTTTTGGTGCTGGATTTGCCCGCTTGGGATTGCTTGCCCTATGACCGCGTCTCGCCCAGCCCTGCGGTGATGTCGCACCGCATGTCCACGCTGGCGGCGCTGGCGGCGGGGCTGCCTGCGCCCTTTGTGCTGCTGACCACGCTGAACGCGGCGACGCAACTGATCCCCACGCGCGCGGTGCTGCGCGGGTCTTCGTTTGTGGCCTCGGTCGGCAATCGCGTGGATCTGGGCCAGCTGAAGGGCTTTTTGGTGAATATGGGGTTTTCGCCCGTTTCCACCGTGGCCGAAGTGGGCGAATATGCCATCCGCGGCGGGATTATTGATATTTTTCCGCCAGGCGGCGGCGGGCCTGTTCGGCTAGACTTTTTCGGCGATGTGCTAGACGGCGCGCGCAGGTTTGACCCCATCACCCAGCGCACCACAGAAAAACTATCTGGCATCGAATTTGCCCCGATGTCCGAGGTGATTTTGGACGCGGCCAGCATCTCGCGGTTTCGGCAAAACTACCGCGTTGAATTTGGCGCGGGCGGCAGCGATGACCCCTTGTACGAGGCAGTTTCCGCAGGGCGCAAACACGCAGGAATGGAACATTGGCTGCCGTTCTTCCATGAAAAGCTGGAAACGATATTTGACTTTTTACCACAGGCATCGGTGATGCTGGATGACGGGGCAACCGCGCAGCGCCTGTCACGGTGGGATGGAATCGCAGATCAATATGATGCGCGGCGCGAGGCGATGACCGCCAAATCTAGGATGGACACGGTTTACAAGCCCTGCGCGCCAAATCTGCTGTATTTGGACGATGCGGCGTGGCAAATGGCGATTTCGCGGCATAGGCACGTGCAATTTGCCGTTCTGCCGCAATCCACAGGCCCAAATGTATTGAGCGCAGGCGGGCGCATTGGCCGCAGTTTCGCGCCCGAACGCCAGCAAGAAAATACCAGCCTGTTCAACGCCTTGGCGCAGCATGTTCAAGAAAAATCTAAAGCCGCCCCTGTGGTGCTGGCCGCATGGTCAGACGGCGCGCGCGAGCGGCTGAGTGGCCTTTTGTCCGAACAGGGTCTTGCGGGGCGAAACATCGCCAGCATGCGCGATGTGCCGCAGGGTCAGGGCGGGCTGTACTTTATAATCTGGCCGCTGGAATCGGGCTTTGAATCGGAAAAGATGCTTGTCATTTCCGAACAAGATATTCTGGGCGACCGCATTTCCGCCAAGCCCAAACGCAAACGCAAAGCGGACAATTTCCTGCGCGAGGTGGATAGTCTTTCTGTTGGCGATTTGGTGGTGCATGTCGAACATGGGGTAGGCCGCTATCTGGGGCTGGAAGTGATTACCGCCCTTGGCGCGCCCCATGCCTGCGTGGCGCTGGAATATGCCGAAAATGCAAAACTGTATTTGCCCGTTGAAAACATTGAACTTCTCTCGCGCTATGGCCATGAAGAAGGGCTGCTAGACCGATTGGGCGGCGGCGCGTGGCAGGCCAAAAAGGCCAAGCTAAAGCAGCGCATCCACGATATTGCCGATAAGCTGATGCGCATTGCCGCCGAACGCGCGCTGCGGCACGCCCCTATCCTAGAGGCCCCACATTCCCTGTGGGAAGCCTTCGCTGCCCGCTTTCCCTATACCGAAACCGATGACCAATTGGCCGCTATCTCCGATGTGGTGGCCGATCTGGAAAAGGGCAGCCCGATGGACAGGCTGGTGGTGGGCGATGTTGGCTTTGGTAAAACCGAAGTGGCCATGCGCGCGGCCTTTGTGGCCGCTTTGGCGGGGATGCAAGTGGCGGTAATTTGCCCCACCACGCTGCTCGCGCGCCAGCATTACCGCAGCTTTATCGAACGCTTTCGCGGCTTTCCGATGAACATCAAACCCCTGTCGCGGTTTGTCTCCGCCAAGGATGCGAACACGACCCGCGAGGGGCTTGCCGATGGCACAGTCGATATTGTAGTCGGCACCCATGCGCTGCTGGCCAAGGGGGTAAAGCTTAAGAACCTTGGCCTGTTAGTCATTG
>CAXNEP010000272.1:0-4010 GCA_964200865.1 Cypionkella sp.
GGGTGTTCTGAATAAGAAACACCATCAAAAAGGTGATGATCGTCGTGCCCGTGTTGATCACCAATTGCCACGTGTCGGAAAACCCAAACAGCGGGCCAGTAACCAGCCAAACCACTATCACCAACACCGCCAGCAAAAACGTGCTGGGCCGCCCAGTGACATGGGAAATCGCCTTGGCAATGCGGGTGTAAAGCGGGGTGATTTTCATAAATGCCTCCGCCTCCAGCCTGCGCCCTTGGGCAGCGCAGGTCAAGGCGCACTATCCCCTAGACAAGCGCGCGCGGCCTTTGCACACTCGCCCCCATGAAGAAACCCATCCGCATCGCCGCCCGCGCCCTGATTTTGCACGATGACCGCCTGCTGTTGGTCAACGCCTATCCTGCGGGCAAGTCCGATCTGTGGTGCGCCCCAGGTGGCGGGGCCGAAGCGGGCGCATCCCTGCCCGCCAACCTGATGCGTGAGGTTTTGGAAGAAACGGGCCTGACCATTTCCGTCGGCCCCCCTGCCCTGATCAACGAATTCCACGACCCTGCCACGGGCTTTCACCAAGTGGACATTTTCTTTCGCGCGCATATCATTGCAGGGGAAATAGACCCCACATGGCGCGACCCCGAAGGCGTGGTCAGCGAGCGTCGGTTCTTTGCGCGTGATGAATTAGCCAGCGGCAAGTATCGCTTTAAACCTGCCAGCTTGCCGCAGGCCACATGGGCCGAAGGGCCACTTTATGACCCTTTGGAAGTGATGGTGCGGTAACCAGCGGGCCCTTCCACAGAGCCTATCGGCCCATACCCTAATCCAAAAACTGCGCCATGATCATTTTGCGCATCGTGTCGTGATACCGATTCCAATCTTGCGGTGTGCGCAATGCCAAACCTGCATATGTGTCAGAGTTGGCGGCAGACATCACTGCCGCCTCTACAGCGCCAATCATCGCCGCGTTAAATGCGGGTATATCCACCCCCTTGGGCGGTTCCGACATGGGGCGGTGCTCGGCGATCCAATTGGCCAAAAGCGTTCCGCGCGCCTGCGCAAAGGGCGCAAAGCCACCCTCTGGGCTGGCAATTTCCGCAGCGCGCAGCCGCACCAGTAGGGGGTCTTGACGATAGGCCGCCAGCAGACCGCCCAGCAATGCCAACTGAAAGGCGCGCCACCCCTGCGGCGCTGTGGCAACGGCATGGTTCAAGGCATCGACAAAGCGCTGCGCAACGTCTTGCCCCAAGGCCGCGATAACACCGTCGATGCCTTCAAAATAGCGGTAGATCAGCTTTTTATCGCAATTGGCGGCTTTGGCCAAAGTGTTCACGCCAAGCACGGCGAACCCCTGCGACGACAAAATCTGGCTTGCCGCCAAAAGAATGCGCTGCTGAGTCGCGTCTTTGTTGCGCGTGATATCATCGGTCATTTTCCACCCCTTACCCTGCCCATGCGAACGGTTGTCACCACATGGTGATATAGTGCTTGACATATGTCACCAATAGGTGACATACAAAGTCACCAACCAGTGACAAAGGAATCACACATGAAGACCCTCTCTATCATCGGCGTGGCAGCCATTGCCGAAGCCATCGCGTTCAACGCAGCTTTCACCGCGCTGACCATTCAATTCGACTATCCCGATATCTTGCGCCGACCTGCGGCCGAGGTATTGGCCCGCTTTGCCGAAGGTGGGCCAGCGCTGATTGCCACATGGTATGGCTTTGCCCTAACGGCCATGGCCCTTGTCCCCTTGGGCATGGCACTTGCCTTTGCAGGGCGCGGCGCACCGCAGATGCGGACTGCGGCGGCAATTTTGGCAGCGCTGGCGGGCACGGTGCAGGCGATTGGCCTGTTGCGTTGGGTTTTTGCCGTACCTGCCCTTGCCGCGCTGTCTGGCCCACAAGATGCTGCCTTTATCATTCTAAACGCTTGGGGCGGTGTCGCGATTGGCGAGCATTTGGGATATATCTTTACAGCCGCCTTCCTGCTGGCCATGGCCATCGCAGACCGCGCAGACGGTGCGCTGTATCGCCCCGTCTTGGCGGTTTTGTCTGCCATCGGCATTGTAATTGGCGCACTAGAAGGCGTTGCCTTGGTGCTGCAAACCTCGGGCGAGGTGTTCGCGCTGTTCCAAATCGCGGGCTATGCAGGATTGTCTCTGTGGCTGATCTTGTCGGGCATTGTCCACATGCGCGCCAAATAAGGCCGCCCCGCTGTGCCAGTAAGGGGCGGCGCGAAAAAAGATGCGGGCTAATCGCCCGCACTTCCCACCTTTAGCACCGCCACATGGCCGCGGTTTAGCAAAACCTGCGCGGGCAGGATCATGGCCGCCAATGTGCCTACCCCCAGCAGCGTGACCCCCAGCGCAAAGAGCCAACCCAGCACCGGCACCAGCCAAACCACAGACACCACCGCCGCGCCCAAAAGGGTCAGCGCGAAATGGCCCAGCAAGGCGCTTGGCATCGCCCGCCCAGATGCCACCCACAGCGCCGCGCCCAAAACATAACTGCCCAGTGCATAGCCTGCAAACATCACCACCATGGCCAGCACCATCAGCGCGGGAAACAGGAATATCCCCACCAGCGTCAGCGCCAAAACAAAGCCGCTGCCCACCAGCGCCGAGGTTACCAGAAAACCCGAAAACATCGCCCGCCACGGATGGGCGCGCGCCACTTCGCGCCAAAGTTGCACTTGGGTGGGAGCCAGCGCAATCACCACCAGCGCGGTAAGGCCCGTGAATAGCAGCCCCATGGCAATGCTGGCCGCGATGGACCAAATCGTTCGGCTGGGCATCATGGGGTAATCCATCCCATGCATCCCCCAGCCCTGCCCGCCGCTTTCGGGCAGTTGCAGTATTTTCACACGGCTCGCGGGGGCCACGCTGGCGGGGATTTTGATTTTCGCAGGGCTAACGGCATACACCGTCAGGCTGCCCGCCACCTTTGCATCTGGCCCAAAGACCAAATCATCGGCGGCAAACTGCGCATCGCCTGCAACCGCGCCGTTCAGCGTGATCCGCTCGGCCGAAATCAACGCATAGCCGCCCACCGCGCCGCCCACAGTCACTTCGCTGCCCATGGCGCGCAAATTGCCGCCTGTGCCACTGGCCAGCGCCACTTCGAACCCTGCCAAATTGGCATCCCCCACCACTGGGGCAGACACGTCCACGCTGTAACCCACGGCAAACACATCGCCGCCCACCGCGCCATCCACCATAACCCGCCGCGCCGCCACATGCGCCGAACCCAAAACAGGCGCGCTGAGCGTGGCCGATTGCCCTGCCATGAACACATCCTGCGTCCCGTCACCGCCGCTAAAGGCCACGGCATTCCCCGCAATAAATGCGTCCTTCCCAATGGCAAAGCGCTGCGTGTCTTCAGTTTGGGCATGGGCGGCCGTTGCCGCAACGGCCAGACAAAGGGCAAACATCTTGGACATGGGACATCTCCTGATAGGGTCTGCCCCTGCCTAGCCGCTGCGCCCCTTGCCCCCACTGCCGCAGATCAGCGCGCAAAGAAAAAGGGCGCAGCTTTCGCTGCGCCCTTTCCCGTTTGCCATTTCGGGCGAGATTACATCATCCCGTCCATGCCGCCCATTCCGCCCATGCCGCCGCCAGCAGGTGCCGACTTGGGTTCTGGACGATCAGCGATCATCGCTTCGGTGGTGATCAGAAGCGAGGCAACCGATGCTGCATCTTCCAGCGCGGTGCGGGTCACTTTGGCGGGGTCAATCACGCCAAACGCGAACATGTCACCATATTCTTCGGTTTGGGCGTTAAAGCCAAAGTTCTTGTCTTCGCTTTCGCGGATTTTGCCCGCAACAACAGCGCCGTCAACACCAGCGTTTTCAGCGATCTGGCGCAGCGGTGCTTCCAGCGCGCGGCGCACAATGGCGATACCCGCGTCTTGGTCGCTGTTCGCGCCTTTCAGGCCTTCAAGCACTTTGCCAGCCTGCACCAGCGCCACGCCGCCGCCCACAACGATGCCTTCTTGTACGGCAGCGCGGGTTGCGTTCAGCGCGTCATCAACGCGGTC
>CAXNEP010000273.1:0-3983 GCA_964200865.1 Cypionkella sp.
GCTGCTATAGGCCGTGTTGCACCAAAGCAGGTGACCGCCTTGGTCAAACACCACAATCGCGTCGTCCAACTGATCAATCACCGATTGGCTGATTTCCAAATCTGATCGATAGCGGCGCGAGCGTTGCATTTCGCCCGAAATATCTTCGATCATCAGGGCAAGCCCCCCATTGGGGTGCGGGCGGCCCGTGACGCGAAAGGTTTGACCATCGGGCAAGGCCCAGTTTTCCTGAAACAGGCCAGAAGCTGCCGCCCGCTCCATTTCAATGATTTGGCGGCGCCAGCTGTGGTAATCTTTCGGTTCGGGCAAAAGATTGCGGTCGCGCATCGCATCCAGCACGGCAAGCATGCTGGGCCTGCGCGTTAGAAAATCGGGCGGCAGGGTTGTCAATTCGACCAAGGCGGGGTTGAACATTTGCAGCTTGCGATCTTTGTCGAAAATCGCCAGCCCAATGGGCAATTGCGCAAAGGTTTTCGACAGGGTTTGCATAAACTCCCGCAGATTGTTTTCGGCATGAACCGCAGCATCCATTGGGGTAGCAAAGCACAGCATCCCAGCCCCTTCGGCCTGTGCCGCCAGATCAAACCACGCGGTTTTTCCTGCGCCTATCGCCACGCTTTGCCGCTGGCCCTGCGCCGATTGCAAGGTTGCGGCGCGGTCAAATAGGCGCGGCAAAGGCCAGCTAAGCTCGCGCCCCGATTTTTGTGCCGTGCTGGCCAGCAAAACATAGGCGTTATTGGCCCAAGTCACCTCGCCCGTCGGCGATTCTCGCCACATTAACACGGGCGCTGATGCTACGGCGTGGCGCAACTCCTGCACCTCGGTTTCCAAGGCGCGGTGCGACATGGCCAGCGCAACGCCTGGCCCATCGGCAAGGTCGGGGTCTGTCAGCGCAATTTTGGTAAGACCGCCGTTCAGCTCTGCTTGCATAAGCATCGCTTTGCCGCTGTTTGTTTCAGCGATTTCGGCCAGCGCGCCAAGCCTGGGCAACTGCGAGAGTTTTTCATCAATATTGTCGAAATACTTGGCCAAAAAGGCCAGCAATCGTTGCCAATCCCCGCCCCGCGTGACGGATCGCGCCAGAACGGCGCGGGCAGATGCATTGCAATCTACCAGAACATCGCCGTCAAACAGGAAAACGGGGCCTTCGCTGCGCAAAACAACGCTTTGCGGTTTGGGATCTGCGCCTTGCGTGTTGAATAGCGTGGCAAGCATTAGGCCCAATGCGGCCAGCAGCAATCCAACCCCAATCAAGTCAACCGTAGACCCAAAGCCCATTGCTCCACCTACTTTCGGAAAATTGACTAACAATTGTATAAATTCAACCTAAGGGCGTATTTATTAACAAAAGGTTAATGCAGCGACAGAACCACCGCTAAGTCATTACATTTACGCAGTTTTGACCGATTCATCCCAATGTTATCGCTAACTATTCACCATGTTATCCCCAAGTGCCGCGCTGCGATCTGCGGCCAGGGCAGCGCGCGGCCAAATCGCTTCGACAACCGCCCCGCGCCGCTGGGGAATTTGGGCCTTGCTGCCCAGTGATTCGGCCGCATTTGCAAAGGACATTGCAGCGCCCGTCCGCTCTAACAGTGTTTTGGCAATGAACAGGCCAAGACCCATGCCTTCGTATTCGGGGCGATCTAAAGTCTGCGGCGATCTGCTGCGCAAAAACGGATCGCCAATGCGGCCAATCAATTGCGTCGGAAACCCAGCGCCGTCGTCGATGATGACTACGCTGATGACGTCCTCGCTCCACGATCCTTCAATCCAAACATTCCCGCTGGCAAAATCCACCGCATTCTGAATCAAATTGCGCAGGCCATGAATGATTTCGGGGCGGCGCAGGATAAACGGTTCGGGCAGGGCGCTGTCTTTGGCCTGTAGATTAAAATGCAGCGTCTTTCCGCGTTGGCCATGTGGTTCTGCCGCTTCGCGCAACACCTCAGACAGCGGCGCGGCGCGGATGAGAAGGTCATCTTTGCCCGATTTGCCCATTTCGCGCAGAATATCGCGGCAACGGTCGGCTTGGGCGCGGATGGTCAGCGCATCTTCTTGTAAGGCAGGGTTATCTTGCAATTCGCTGGCCATTTCGGCGCTGATCAGCTTAATCGTGGCAAGGGGCGTGCCCAATTCGTGCGCTGCGGCGGCCACAACACCGCCCAAATCTGTTAGTTTTTGCTCGCGCGCCAGCGCCATTTGTGTGGCCAACAACGCATCGGACATATTGGCCAATTCGGTTGACACTTTGCGCCCATACAGCCCCAAAAACGCAATCCCGATTAGGATTGACACCCAAAAGCCAAACTTAAAAAGAAATGGCGTATCAAAGACTTGGCCATCTGCCAGCACCAAAGGCATTTGAAACAAAAACACCAATGTCGTCAGCGCCCCCGCTGCACCGCCCAAAAACAGCGTGGCGCGCAGGTTCAGCGCCGATGCTGAAACAATCACGGGTGCCAGCATCAGCAGGGCAAACGGGTTGGTCAAACCGCCCGTCAAAAACACCAAGACGGCAAGTTGAACCAAATCAAACATCAAGGCTGCGATGGATTCACGTTCTGATAGGCGTTTGGTGGGGGGATAGACGGCGGATAAAATAAAATTCGCGCTCATCGCGGCGCTGATGGCCAGCAGGCACAGCCCCAATGGCAATTGAAATTCATAGATCTGGCTGGCCACAAATATTGCCAGTAATTGCCCAACCACGGCCAGCCACCGCAGCAAAATCAGTGTGCGAAGCGGCAGCCAATCTACCCGAAGCAGCCGCATATTGGCAGTGTCTTGGCGTGTCATAATGTCAGCCTCGCGCATGGGTATAGATGTGATATAGGGGGCGCGCAGTAAAAAGGGAAAGGGCGCGGCATGAAAAACGAAACGCTGATTGCAGGCTTGGCAGGTTTGGCTGTGGTGGGGCTTATTGGTGGCAGTGTTCTGTATATCTCGCAGCCCGCAGGCGATGATCAGTTCGCCCAGTGCCGTGGCGGCGCGGTGGGTGGCGGCGCGATTGGTGGGCCGTTCACCCTGATCGATGAAAACGGAAAAACCGTAACGGAGAAAGACGTTATCACAGGGCCAACGCTGGTCTATTTTGGGTATACGTTTTGCCCCGATGTTTGCCCACTGGATGCTGCCCGCAATGCCGAAGCGGTGGATATTTTGGAAAGCGAGGGAAAGATCGTCACCCCTGTTTTCATCTCGTTCGACCCAGAACGTGATACGCCAGAAGTGCTGCGTGATTTTACCGATGCTATGCACCCGCGCATGATTGGCCTGACGGGCACGGCAGACCAAGTTAAGGCCGCCTCTGCCACCTACAAAACCTATTATCAAAAACAGGTTGATGGCGATCCGCAGTATTACCTGATGGACCACTCTACCTTTAGCTATTTGATGATGCCAGAAGTAGGATTTGTTGACTTTTTCGACCGCGATATCAGCGCAGCCAATATGGCGGAAAAGCTGGCGTGTTTCGTTGATGCGGCAAAATAGCTGGAAATTTGACCTAACCCCGATTGCGGCCTAGATTTAGTAAAAGAAAAAGGGGAATGCCGTGGAACATAGTGCAGACGATTTGGGCGTCGATCGTAGCCTGCTTTTGGTGGATGACGACGAGACATTTGTGAAACGTCTGGCAAAGGCGATGGAAAAGCGTGGCTTTGTTGTGGAAACCGTCACCTCCGTGGCCGCAGGTCGCGCAGTGGCCACAGCCCGTCCTCCTGCCTATGCTGTAGTTGATCTTCGCTTGGAAGACGGAAATGGCCTAGATGTGGTAGAGCTGTTGCGCGAGCGCCGCCCCGACAGCCGCATCGTGGTTCTGACGGGGTATGGAGCGATTGCAACCGCAGTGGCCGCGGTAAAGATTGGCGCAACCGATTATCTTTCCAAACCCGCCGACGCCGATGACATAACCAATGCATTGCTTTTGAAGGGCGGCGCAATGCCGCCTGTGCTGGATAACCCAATGTCGGCTGACCGCG
>CAXNEP010000274.1:0-3968 GCA_964200865.1 Cypionkella sp.
ATTGCGGGGGCGATTACGTTTATTCCCTATGTCGGATCGCTGGTGGGCGGCAGTTTGGCGATTGGCCTTGCCTTGTTCCAATTCTGGGGCGACTGGCTGTCTATCGGGATGATTGCTGCCATTTTCGCCTTTGGGCAATTTGTTGAGGGCAATATTCTAACCCCAAAACTGGTGGGCAATTCGGTGGGGCTGCATCCTGTCTGGCTGATCTTTGCGCTATCGGCCTTTGGCAGCCTGTTTGGCTTTGCGGGGATGTTGGTGGCCGTGCCTGTCGCCGCCGCCATTGGCGTATTCACCCGCTTTGGGATTGAGCAGTATCAGGCCAGCCTTTTGTACAAGGGCGTGGCGGGCAGTGCTGCCGAAAACGATGACCAATCCTAAGGCGCGGGAATGATCGGAGGGATAAGCGGGGGGATGCGCGGGCAGCTTGCCTTTGATCTGGGCCAGCGAAACGGCTTTGCACGGGATGATTTTTTCCCTTCGGCCAGCAACCGCGCTGCTTTGGCAATGGTGGATGGCTGGCAAGGCTGGCCATCGGGGCGGATGCTGCTGATTGGCCCACAAGGCGCGGGTAAGACGCATTTGGCGCATATTTGGGCGGGCATGTCGGGCGCGCAGATGGTGGGCGCGGCGGGTTTGGCCAGCGCCGATTTGCCTGATCTGGCCAGCGCGGGGGCGGTGGTGTTGGAAGATGCCCATGCCCTGCCGCGCGCGGGCGAAGAGGCGCTGTTTCATCTGCATAATCTGATATCGAATGCGGGGCATTTGCTGATTACCGCGCGCACGCCGCCGCGCGATTGGGGGCTGGTGCTGCCTGATCTTTTCAGCCGTATGCAGGCCATGCCCATCACCCAATTGGCTGCCCCTGATGAAAGCCTGATCGCGGCGGTTTTGGTGAAACTGTTCGCCGACCGCCAAATCACCGTGCCGCCCACCCTGATTGCCTATCTTGCCCCGCGCATTGACCGCAGCATTGGGGCTGCGCGCGACATTGTGGCGGCACTCGATGCGCGGGCCTTGGCGCAGGGGCGCGCGGTGACCCGCGCGCTGGCGGCTGATGTGCTGGATAAGCCCGCGCTGGATAAGCCTGCGCTGGACAAGGATGCGCTGGACAAGGATACAGTGGGCTGACAAGCTGTCACTTCCCCGTCACATCTTTTGCATAAAGCCCCGCCCATGACCCAAGCCGATTTTCTGCACGCCCCCTTTCCCGCCCCCGTGGATGTGCCCGCCGCCGATCTGACGGGGCCGCGCCGCTTTTTCAACCGCGAACTCAGCTGGCTGGCGTTCAATTGGCGCGTGCTGGACGAGGCGTCGAACCCCGCCGTGCCGCTGCTGGAACGGCTACGGTTTTTGTCAATTTCGGCGACCAATTTGGACGAGTTTTTCACCGTGCGCGTGGCGGGTTTGCGCGCCCAAGTGCGGGCCAATAACACCACCTTGTCCGAAGATGGCCGCAGCCCTGCCGAACAATTGGCGCTGATCCAAACCAATGCGCGCCGCCTGATGCACACCCAGCAGGCCGTATTCAACAAGCTGCGCAAATTGATGGAGGCCAAGGGCATTACCATCTGCACCCGCAGCAAGCTGACGGCCAAGGATACCAAATTTCTGGAAGAACATTTCTTGGCCAAGGTGTTTCCAGTACTGTCCCCGCTGGCCATTGACCCTGCCCATCCGTTTCCATTCATCCCCAACACGGGCTTTTCATTGGCGCTGGAGTTGGAACGCGAAACCGATCATCGCACGTTAAAGGCACTTCTGCCTATTCCCACGCAGATCGCCCGCTTTGTGCCCCTACCCTCGCGCGAGGGGGAGGCGCGGTTTTTGCCGCTGGAAGAATTGCTGCTGATCCATTTGGATATGCTGTTTCCAGGCTACGCCGACCGTGGCCACTGCCTGTTTCGCGTGCTGCGCGATAGCGATTTGGAAGTGGAAGACGAGGCCGAAGATTTGGTGCGCGAATTTGAATCGGCGTTGAAACGGCGGCGGCGCGGCGATGTGGTGCGGCTAAAGATCAGCTCGGGCGCGCCGCCAGAGTTAAAAGCGATGATTATGGAAGAACTGGCCGTCTCCCCCGATGAAATGGTCGAGGTGCGCGGGCTGCTGGGCGTGGCAGATTTGAAGGAATTGGTGCTGTCGAGCCGCCCAGATTTGCTGTGGCCGCCCTTTGCCCCGCGCGTGCCCGAACGGATCGAAGACCATGATGGCGATATGTTTGCCGCCATTAAGCAAAAGGACATGCTGCTGCATCACCCCTATGAAAGCTTTGACATGGTCATCCGCTTTTTAGAGCAGGCGGCGCGTGACCCCAATGTTTTGGCGATTAAACAAACCCTCTATCGCACGTCTTGGGACAGCCCGATTGTGGCCGCCCTGTGCGAGGCGGCCGAGGCGGGCAAGTCTGTGACCGCCTTGGTCGAGTTGAAAGCCCGCTTTGATGAGGCTGCCAATATCCGCCAATCGCGCCGCCTTGAACGGGCGGGCGCGCATGTGGTGTACGGGTTTATCCATTACAAAACCCATGCCAAAATCAGCACTGTGGTGCGGCGTGAAGGCGAAAATCTGGTCACCTATACCCATTACGGGACGGGCAATTACCACCCGATCACGGCCAAGATTTATACCGATTTGTCGTTCTTTACCTGCGATGCAGCCTTGGGGCGCGATGCGACGCGGGTGTTCAATTATCTTTCGGGCTATGTGCAGCCGCAGGGGTTGGAAAACTTGGCCATCTCGCCCATTTCGCTAAAACCCCGCCTTTTGGAATTGATCGCTGCCGAGGCGGACCATGCCCGCGCGGGGCGGCCTGCCGATATTTGGGTTAAGGTCAATTCGCTGATTGAACCCGATGTGATTGACGCGCTATATGCGGCCAGCGGCGCGGGGGTGAAGATAAACCTGATCGTGCGCGGCATTTGCGGGCTGCGCCCTGGGATTAAGGGGCTGTCGGAAAACATTCGCGTCAAATCGGTTGTTGGCCGCTATTTGGAACATTCGCGGATTGTATGCTTTGGCAATGGCGGCGGGCTGCCATCGGGCGGCAGCCGCGTGTTCATCTCATCCGCCGATTGGATGGGCCGTAACCTAACGCGGCGGGTGGAAACCTTGGTCGAGATCAATAACCCCACGGTAAAAGACCAAATCGTGCGGCAAATCATGGCTGCGAACCTTGCGGACGAGGCGCAAAGTTGGATACTGTCACCCAGTGGCAGCTATCAGCGCGACCTTGCCCCAGCGGATGGTAACGCCTTTAACTGCCACAAATTTTTCATGGAAACGCCATCGCTTTCGGGGCGTGGCACCGCAGGCGGGGAAGATGCGCAAGTTTTGGCATAAGTTGCTTTTGCCACGTAATGGCAAAACTGGGCCTTTTGGCAGTGATCTATTTTCAGACCCGATGGCGCGGGCGCTGTCCAAGGTGGGGGTTGTAGATGTTGGGTCAAACTCTGTCCGTATGGTGGTGTTTGACGGGGCCGCGCGCAGCCCTGCCTATTTCTTTAACGAAAAGGTGATGTGCGGCCTTGGCAAGGGGCTTGCGCAAACGGGCGCGCTAAACCCCGAAGGAAGGGTGCGCGCGCTGGCCGCTTTGCGCCGTTTTGCCTTGCTTGCCAAAGGGATGGAGGTAGAAACCCTCACCGTTGTGGGCACAGCGGCGGTGCGCGAGGCCACGGATGGGGCCGAATTTCATGCCGAAGTTCTGCGCGAGACGGGTTTGAAAATTCTGATCGTGGACGGCGATGAAGAAGCGCGGCTTTCGGCGCAGGGGGTGCTTTTGGGCTGGCCCGAGGCCGAGGGCGTGGTTTGCGATATTGGCGGCAATTCGATGGAACTGGCGCAAATTGGCGCGGGTAAGGTGGGCGCGCGCCTGTCAACCCCGCTTGGCCCGTTTCGGTTGCAACAGCATTCCAGCGACCCTGCCGTGCGCGCCGTCTACATTGACCAGCTTATAAAAACAGCCGTTCAGG
>CAXNEP010000275.1:0-3958 GCA_964200865.1 Cypionkella sp.
CGACCTAGCCAGTGTGGCAAGGTCTGCAAACTAAGGCGGGTAATGAAACCCGCCCGCATTTTCCATCTTGCCTAAGCCCCCCCGCCCCTGTATCGCAGCCGCCAGAAGGATGCCGCTGTAGCTCAGCTGGTAGAGCACGTCATTCGTAATGATGGGGTCGGGGGTTCGAGTCCCTTCAGCGGCACCATCCTTCTGATCACTGTCATTCTGGTTTATTTGTCGCGCTTTGTGCGGGTAGGATCAGCCCTTAGGCGTTCTACCGCGCTATCGGGTGGACGCTCGCCCTTGGCAATACGGTCTAGGATAAAGTCCTCAATCTCTTTCGCGCTCATCTCTTGGATTGGCGGGTTAGGGGGGTTTGGACGAAACAGGGATTTAAGCCAACGCATCGAACACTCCTTTTGCCCGATATTTTCAAATCGGGCAAAAGGGCGCATCCCCAGAAAGGGGGATGGATTACAAACACGCCTCAAACAGCGCGCGGGTGTTTTGCTTGGTCATTTCCACGGGGTTGCCGCCGCAAGATGGGTCTTCCAGCGCCATGTCGGTTAGGGTGTCCAAATCGGGGTTTGTGACCCCCAGCGCCGTTAGATTGGCGGGGATATTCAGAATGGCCCGCAGTTCCATGATCTTTGCGCGGAAGCCATCGAAGCCGCCTGCAATGCCCAAATAGGCGGCGGCTTTTTCGATACGGTCTTCAATGGCGGGGCGGTTCATGTCCAGCACCATGGGCATGACAACGGCGTTCGTGGTGCCGTGGTGCGTTCCGTAAACCGCGCCAATGGGGTGGGATAGCGAATGTATCGCCCCAAGCCCTTTTTGAAACGCCACCGCGCCCATCGCGGCGGCAGCCATCATCTGCGCGCGCGCGTCCAGATCATCTGGCGCGGCATAAACGCGGGGCAGGTTTTCAAACACCAACCGCATCCCTTCCAAGGCAATGCCTTGGCTCATGGGGTGGTAAAACGGGCTGCAATACGCCTCTAGGCAGTGGGCCAGCGCATCCATCCCCGTGCCAGCGGTGATGAATTTTGGCATGCCAACAGTCAGGGCAGGGTCGCAGATTGTCACCACAGGCATCAGTTTGGGATGGAAGATGATCTTTTTCTTATGCGTGGTCGAATTGGTCAAAACCCCCGCGCGGCCCACTTCGCTGCCCGTTCCAGCGGTGGTGGGAACGGCGATGATGGGGGCGATCATTGCGCCGTCCGCGCGTGTGTACCAATCATCCACATCTTCCAAATCCCACACCGACAGGTCGCTGCGCTGATGGGCCATCAGGGCAATCATCTTGCCCAAATCCAGCGCCGATCCGCCGCCAAAGCAGATAACGCCGTCATGCCCGCCCGCAAGATACACCGCGATGCCAGCGGTCATATTCGCTTCGTTCGGGTTGGGGTCAACATCTGAAAACACGGCCGATCCAAGGCCTGCTGCCTTTAGCACGGCAACCGCTTCGGCGGTAATCGGCAGGCTGGCCAGCGCCTTATCCGTTACGAACAAGGGCTTTTTGATGCCAGCACTGGCGCAATGTTCGGCCAGTTCAGAAATGCGGCCCACGCCGAATTTGATTGCGGTGGGATAGCTGAAATTGCGGTTTGGCACGTTGTGCGTCATGGCCTTAAACTTTCTTCAAATGGTAGGATTTTGGACGGGTGACAGACATAAAGCCAAGGTAGGACAGGCTACCGCCGCGCCCCGTATCTTTGCAACCTGTCCAGCATAGGGCAGGGTCAAGGTAGTCGGCGCGGTTCATAAACACCGTGCCCGTTTCAATCTGCGCGCCAATGGCGGCAGCGGTGTCGTAATCTTCGGTCCAGATGCTGGCGGTCAGGCCATAAGGGCTGTCGTTCATCAGGGCAATCGCCTCGGCATCATCTTTCACCTTCATGATGCCGACAACGGGGCCAAAGGATTCCTCCATCATCACCCGCATTGTATGGGTGACATTGACCAGAACCTGCGGGGCCAGATATGCGCCACCATCATCGGCAGGAAAGTTGGCAGGGTCGATCAGGGGTTTTGCGCCCTGCGCAATCGCCTCGGCTATCTGGTCGCGCACAACCTGCGCAAAGCGTTTATGCGCCATGGGGCCAAGGGTGCTGCCCGCGTCAAACGGATTGCCAAGTTTCAGCGCATTTGTCCACGCCACGGCCTTTTCAACAAAGGCGTCATACAGGGATTCATGCACATAAATTCGTTCAATCCCGCAGCAGCATTGGCCTGCGTTAAACAGCGCGCCATCCATCAGCGTGTCAACTGCGGCATCCAAATTGGCATCAGCACGAACATAGCCAGGGTCTTTGCCGCCCAACTCCAGCCCGAGCGGAGTAAAGGTGCCTGCCGCCGCACGTTCAATCGCTTGGCCGCTAGCCACGCTGCCTGTAAAGTTCACAAAGTTGAAATAGCGGTGCGCGATCAGGTATTCAGTGGTGGCGTGATCCAGCACCACGTTTTGGAACACATCCTGCGGCACGCCTGCCTCGTGAAACGCCTGCGCAAGGCGTTCGCCCACCAGCAGGGTTTGGCTGGCGTGTTTCAGCACTACTGTATTGCCAGCCACCAGCGCGGGAACAAGCGTGTTGATGGTGGTTAGGTAAGGGTAATTCCATGGCGCAATGATAAACACCACGCCCAGCGCCTCGCGCGCCAAATAGCGGCGAAATGCGCCCGAATCTTCAACCATCTGCGGGGCCAAGGCGCTGGCGGCAATGTCGCACATATAATCGGTGCGGGCATTCACCCCGCCATATTCACCACCAAAACGGGTGGGGCGGCCCATTTGCCATGCCAGTTCTTCAACCACCACGTCCTTCATCTCGTTTAGGCGGGCAACGCCGGCCTTGACCAGCGCAATACGCTCTTCTAGCGGTCGTGCCGCCCAAGACTTTTGCGCGGCTTTGGCCGCTTTGGCCGCCGCAATAGCCGCGTCTTGGCTTAGCGGCATCCGTTCGGCATAAACGCTGCCATCAACGGGCGAGATCAGTTGAATGGGTTTCATCAAAGTATCCTAAACTGGCGCAAGCGCCTTTGGTGGTTTAGCAGGCCAGTGCCATCACATGGCCCTTTTCTGCATAATCAAGTATCTTTTGGTCGCGCGTCACAATCCGCAGGCCATATTCACGGGCTGTCGCAATGATGATGCGGTCAGCTGGGTCGCCGTGCGGAGCCGCTGGCAAGGCATTGCTCGCAAGCAGCACATCGACTGGCATTTGCGCCCAAAGTAGGCCACTGCGGAGGATGAGTTGATCGACCCACGCGCGCGGCGTCATCGCTATAGGCAAGCGTCCCTTGGCGGCAAGCATTGCAATTTCCCAGGCCGAAATAGGTGACATATAAACAGGCGTGCTGGCGCTATAGGCAACATTTAAGGTTGTCTCGACCGCGCCAAAGTTTGCCTGATCATCGCTGCTGACCAACCAAATCAATGCGCAGGTATCTATTAGCAGCCCCGTCATCCGCGTGGACCAAGCAAACGATCAAACTTTTCCAAAAGCTGATCCTCCCATTCGGGCGCGGTTGGTGCTGTTAAATCAAGTGTCGGGTCGATCCGTACAGTGCCCGCCATACATCCGAAAAGAGGATGCCTTTGGTTTTGTCCTGACAGTGGGGGTGCAATATCTTGCACTTTCTTAAAGGTCAATTTCTCGCTTTCCAAGTCTACCTGTTCAGAATGATAGCCCGCAGCAAGCCAGCCTTTCGACTGCACATGGCCATGAGCGGAATTTGCCCACCATGGCCGATGCGTGCGCGCCGATGCAGGCAGCGGCGCGCCCAAAATCTTTTCAAGCTGCGCAAAAGTCATCACCACTTCGGGGGTGTTCGCAGATGCAAGGTGCTTGGCAAGGGATTCGTATTTACTCATTGCGGATTCCCTATGTTACTAAATAAAAGTAACATAAAATAGTAACAGGAACAATAAATAGTTTATGGATACTTTCTATGCCCGCTCCAGCAA
>CAXNEP010000276.1:0-3951 GCA_964200865.1 Cypionkella sp.
AAGTCTCGTCAATATCATCTTCGCACAGCGCCATATCTGCGCAGTTTTCGCGGTAGAAAATCAGCGGAAATTGATGCTCGTCCCGAATGCCCAAAATCACCAGCGCGGTCAGGCGGGCGGGGTCGGTGACAACGCCCTGCGTATTCACCCCTTCGCGCGCCAATTCTTCGCGAATGAAGCGGCCCATATGTTCATCGCCCACACGGGTGATCAGCGCCGATTTCAACCCAAGCCGCGCCATGCCCGCCGCCATATTGGTGGGGCTTCCGCCGATGTATTTGTTGAAGGACGCCATGTCTTCCAGCCGCCCGCCCACCTGCGCGCCGTACAAATCCACCGAAGATCGGCCGATGGTAATCACATCAAGCGGTTTTGCTGGCATGAAGCCCCCCTAAAGCTGCGCCCTGCGGGCAGAATCGCCGCCCGAGCGTTGTGGAATAAATATTCCATTTCGCTGGCAATAGAAAGGCAAATTTGCATTATTCGCGCGCGGCTGCCACCGCCACCGCAAGCGCAAGCGCAAGGGCGATGGTGGCGCTGAGCGCACGAAATGCGCCAAAATCCACCTCTGCCACGGGCAGAATGGCGCTGGCATGCTGGGCCAGCGGGCTGGCCATATGGTCGGTCAGCGCCACCACAGGCAAGGCCCGCGCCCGCGCTGTGGCGGCCAAATCCAAGGTTTCGGCGCTGTAGGGGGCAAAGGTGATGGCAATCAAAGCATCCCCCGAACGCAGGGCATGTGCATGGTCTAACTTACCCGCCCCATCGTGCAACATTGCGGGGATATTCAGTTTTTCAAACACATAAGACAGATAGCTTGCCACAGGAAAGGCGCGCCGATAGCCCACGATGTGCAACGTGCCCGCATGGGCCAGCAGATTTACCGCCTGTTCTAGCGCCGCTTCATCAACCGATTTTGCAAGTGATTCCAACGACAAGCGGCCAGATTCAATGAATTCGCCCAGCAGTCGCGCAGGGCTGCCCGCCCCGCCTGATTTTAGGTTTTCCAGCCGCGTGCCGTAATCAGGCAGGCTGGGGCTATAGGCATCGCGAAACAGCTTTTGCATTTCGGAAAAGCCCGAAAACCCGATGATCTGGCAAAACCGCATCAGCGCCGAGGGCGGCACATCCGCGCCTGCAGCCAAATCGGCCACAGTCGATACCGCAATACGGTCAGAATTGGCCGCAATGTAATCGGCACATTGGCGCAGGCGTTTGGGCAAGCTTTCAAAACTGGCCGCAAGGCGCGCGTGAAATTCCTCAACCGTGGCGGGGGGCAGATCAGCTTGCATGGCGATCACTTTGGAACAAAAATTCCAACGCTGCAAGCCTCACTTTGCGTGAACCTTAAACCGCGCAACCAGCGAAGCCTCAACAGGGGCAGGCACAAATTTGCTGACATCCCCGCCAAGGCGCGCAATTTCTTTGACCAGTTTGCTGGCAATTGCCTGCCGCCGCGCATCGGCCATCAAAAACACAGTCTCGACGCTGGCATCCATCGCGCGGTTCATGCCAACCATCTGAAATTCATATTCAAAATCGGCCACCGCGCGCAGACCGCGAATAATCACCGCAGCGCCCACATCGCGGGCGCAATCTATCAGCAGGTTTTCAAACGGATGCACCACAATCTCGCCGCCCGTTTTGTCGGTGATTTGCGCACATTCGGCCTGCACCATTGCAACCCGTTCTTCCAGCGAAAACAGCGGGCCTTTATCACGGTTGATCGCCACGCCAATCACCAAACGGTCGACCAATTGCATCGCGCGCTGGATAATATCGGTATGACCCAAGGTGATCGGGTCAAAAGTTCCAGGATAAAGACCTACGCGCATGACACCCTCCCGTGTTAACCACCAAGCAATAATATTGCGCGGCGAAGTGCAAGGTGTTTGCGCGGCTAAAAACCCTTGATCATGCCTTCCAGCGCGTCTTTTTGCATGGCGAGTTCCGAAAGCCGTGCCTTGACCACATCGCCGATCGAGATCATGCCCACAAGCACGCCGTCCGCCAAAACAGGCATATGGCGAAAGCGGCCCTCTGTCATCAGCTCCAGCACATGCGTTGCGCGCACGTCCAGCGGGCAGCTAACAACTTTGGCGGTCATAATGCTGCTGACGGGGCTGCTGAGGGCACTCGTCCCCTTTTGCCCCAAAATGCGCACAACATCGCGTTCAGAAACAATGCCTTGAACGGTTTTTCCGTCGGTGGTGACGACCACGGCACCGATCTTTTTCTCGGCCAAAAGTGTGGCCAGATCTGCAATGGTCATCATGGGCGCAGCCGTAATCACGCCCTGTGGTTTTTGTTTTAGAATTTGGGATACCAGCATGACAATCCTCCCTGATTGTCCTTTTCATGCTCGCCCCATGCGGGTGCTGTGTCAAGCAATTCTTCGCGCCACCTCGGCCTCTAGGCGCGCCATCTCGGTGCGCACGCCCGCCGTCAGGGCGCTGGCAAAGCGCGTCAGGCGCGCCACGCGCCCATCATCGGCATGGCGGATCAGCCAAAAACTGCGGGTCAGCGAAATGTCATCGTTCAAAACGCGCCGCAGTTCGGGGGCGGCGGGCAAGGCAAAATCATGCACCACCCCCACCCCCGCCCCTTGGCGCAAAAAGTTCAGCTGCACCGAAACCGAGTTTGAGGCCAAGGGAGGCGCTGGCGCGCCAATTTCCGCCAAATAGTCCAGTTCCTTGTCGAAAATCATATCGGCGATATAGCCGACAAAGCGGTGCTGGGCCAAATCGGCGCGGCTGTGGATGGGATGCGCGCTAAGATAATCGCGCGATGCGGCCAGATGCAGCTTATAATCTGTCAGCTTTTGCACCGTCAGCCTTCCCGCTTCGGGGCGCGAGACGGCCACGGCCATATCCGCTTCGCGCTTTGAAAGGTTAAACACGCGCGGCAGGGCGACAAGCTGCACCTCTAGCCCTGGGTTTTCATCACAAATGCGCGCAATCACCTGCGGAAGCAGGTAATTGGCGCAGCCATCGGGCGCGCCAAGGCGGATTTGCCCTGTTAGGCCCTGCGGCGCGGTCACAGCATCGCTGGCCCCCATCACGGCCCCTTCGGCGCGCTCGGCATGGGGGATCAGCCCTGCCCCCGCCTCGGTCAGCGCATAGCCTTGCGGCGTTTTGGTGAACAAGCGCGCGCCCATCCCTTCCTCTAGCCGCGCAATACGCCGCCCCACTGTGGCGGGGTCAATCTTCAACACCCGCCCCGCGCCAGACAGGCTATCGCTGCGCGCCACAGCCAGAAAAATGCGCAGATCGTCCCAGTCCATAGTGCCCCCAATATCATTGCATTTTTGCAAAACCCCTTTGGCATATTGCGCCTTTTCAGCGCAAATTCGCAAGGCTATTGTGCGGCCAACCAAAGGGAGAAAATCATGCAAGAGATTGGTCATTGGATTAACGGCAAAATGGTGGCTGGCACTTCGGGACGCTATGCCGATGTGTTCAACCCCGCCACGGGCGAGGTGCAGGCGCGCGTGGCATTGGCCAGCAAGGCCGAACTGGACGCGGCCACCGCAGATGCGGCACAGGCGCAGATCAAATGGGGCGCAACCAACCCGCAGCGCCGCGCGCGCGTGATGATGGCGATGGTGCAGCTTTTGAACCGCGATATGGACAAGCTGGCCGAAGCGCTGTCGCGCGAGCATGGCAAGACCATTCCCGATGCCAAGGGCGATATTCAGCGCGGGCTGGAAGTGATCGAATATTGCATCGGCGCGCCGCAAATGCTGAAGGGCGAGTTCACCGACAGCGCGGGCCCGGGCATTGATATGTATTCTATGCGCCAACCCATTGGCGTGGCGGCTGGCATCACCCCGTTCAACTTTCCCGCCATGATCCCAATGTGGAAAATGGGGCCAGCGCTGGCTTGCGGCAATGCATTCATCCTAAAACCGTCCGAGCGCGCGCCATCCGTGCCCCTGATGCTGGCGCAATT
>CAXNEP010000277.1:0-3931 GCA_964200865.1 Cypionkella sp.
TAAATGGTTATCCCATCTGGGGGCAGGGCGGTGAAACTGTTCTCGCCGTCCAGCATGACCACGGCGGTGTTCACGCCAGCGGGAAAGCCATGATCGCGCAATTGCCGCCCTGTGGTGACGACAAAAGGCGCGCCAATGTCATTGAGCGCTATGGCGTGGGCGGCGGTCATCGCTGTGATCGAGGTGACGGCAGGAATGACAGATATTCTAGGGGCGGGGGTTAGGCGGGCGGCGATGCGCAGGGTGCTGTCGTATAGGGCAGGATCGCCCCAGACCAGCAGGGCCACGTTATCGGCGGGGTGCTGGGCGATGGTCTGCGTCCAAACTGCTGCGATGGCGTCGTGCCATGCGTTCACGCGGGTGGCGTAATCGGCAATCGTCTCGTCCCTGACGGGCAGATCAAACTCGGCTATGGGTGTTTGGGGTGCAACATCGGCCAAAATCGCGCGGCGCAGCTCTGCCAGATCGGCCTTTGAGTAGCCCTTACGAGGCAGCAGGATCAGGCCCGCGGATTGCATCGCGCGCATGGCCTGCCGCGTCAGATGGTCGGGGTTGCCTGTGCCGATGCCAATCAGGGTGAGGTGCATGTCAAAGTTCCATGAAAAAGGGCGCGGAGGCCAGCCCCGCGCCCTATATCCATTTCAACTGCGATTAGGCAGCGTTGTAAAGGCGGGGCGTTAGCATCCCAGCCAGTTTGCCGCCGCGCAGCGCTTTGGCTGCGGCCAGCACGGCCAGATCAGCCACGGGTTCGATGATCACAACCAGCATGTAAGCCGCTCCAAAGGTGCCGATGGCGGCCAGATTGCCCGCACCAAAGCCCGCGCCATAGATCGCCCAAAAGGCCACCCAAGCTACCACGCCGCCCTGATAGGTCAGCGACAGTTTGGCGACCTGCGCATAGGTCAGATCCACATAGGCGGTTTGCGGGCCGATCACGCGGCGGGCCAGCGCGTGCAGCGCGAACAGGGGAACCAGCAGCGTGGTCAGGTTCATGCCGTATTGCGGCAGATCGAAGGGCGAGAAGAACATCCCTTGGATCAGCAGACCAGCGGCCAAACCAATCGCGGCAGGGCCAGCGCCCAGCAGCAGGAACAGGGTGGAGCCAAGGATGAAATGCACTTCGGATACGCCAACAGCGAAATGCGGCATCACTTCGAAGAAAATGAAAACGCCGATGGTGGCGATCACGCTGCGCAGCGCCAGCGAGATCAGCCCGCGTTCGCGTAGGGCTTCGCCCGTGTAATAAAGGCCCGTGGCCCCTGCGCCAGCGGCGGTGGCATAGCTGAGGCCGATTTTCGCGGTGTCAACCAATCCTGGTTCGATATGCATGTCTGTCCCTTTTCTCCGTCCCACCGACGGGGTTGATTTTCCTTGCAAGGCAGGTCTCCTGGCTTGCGGGTCGCAGCATACTTTCGCCTTCCCAGCCTTGCGGCCAGTGGCATAATGAAAGCACGCTACCGCATACAGTCGCGGGGGCGGCTGGGGTTTGGGCGCCCTACAGGGTTCGCCCGATCCCATTCCCAATTCAGCCTTTGCGCTTTGCGCGTTCGGCACCTTGCGAGCGTATTTGCACATGGCAAGGGGGCAGGGTCAAGCGGCAATGCGGCGGATTTGGGCGGTTTGCGACGTTTGGGGGGGCGGGGCGGCAGATTACCTTATTTTGCGAGGATTTTGGCGTATGGTGGGCGTATGTTGTGCGTATTTTTTGCGTATTGCATCTGTAACTACACGGGAGGGTGGGGGGATGGTGTGGGGTGCGTGAGTTCACGCGCCGTTTTGGGAGGGGTATTAAGGGTGGTGCGTGCAAGCACGCGGCCTATGGATTGCTAATTGGTCAATAAATGACGTAGCTGTCCTCATACCCATACCTGATATGAAAGACGGTGGGCCCATTATACATGACCTCTGCGTAAAGCATTTTTCCGTCTTGCTCGTAGGTAAAATAGTCCCCGTCGGGAGACTCGGGGGTCGCGTCTGCCCAGTGTTTAACGTCATGCAGGGGTGATAAAATTCTCAACACTTCCGCTTGACTCATGTCTAGCTTGATTTGATCCAAACCAACGGGTGGGATTGCACCTTCGGGTGCGGAGACGAGTAACTTAATCTGTTCGCTCATTTCAACAACTGGCTGCTTTTTTGGCGTGCACGCTGACATCGTTGCGCCTAACGGCACGAAAGCCGCGAAAAGCAAAACAGCGCGCCCAATTTTGTGGCCAAGTTCCCAATTTACCGCGCGGGTCACCCTTGCCTGATCGTTAAGTCGTTTCTCTAGCATGAATGATCCTTTCGACTTGCTGTTTGGGCAGGGCAACCACTGGAACGCAATTCTTGCGTGTCATCCGCCACCTGTCAATGATTTGGCGCTTAAGCCTCGCGCTTTGATGTCGAACTCGTCTTCGTGATTTGTGATCGTTGGGGCGGCAGGGCCAGACCTAACTGCCCTCGGCCAATGGCCCATACAGGATAATCCCCGCCAGATCGCTGCGCCCCTCTGCCAGTGCCTCGGCCAGCGCGGCGACTGTGCTGCGGGTGAGGCGTTGGTTTTCGTGGCCCACCGCCTCGGCCAGCAGGGCGGGGGTTTGGGGGGGCAGGCCGTGGGCGATCAGTTGGGCGGCCAAATCGGGAAAGCTGCGTTTGCCCATGAAGACGACGGTGGTGGCGTTTGGGTCGGCGAGGGCCGCCCAGTTTTGATCTTGCGGCAGCCCGCCCGTAATATCTGCGCCCGTGACAAACTGCACGCGCCGCGCGGCTAGGCGGCGGGTCAGCGGGATGCCAAAGGCGGCGGCGGCGGCGGATGCTGTGGTGACGCCGGGGATGATTTCATATCCGATATCTGCGGCGCGCAGGGCGTCGATCTCTTCTTCTAGTCGCCCGAAGATGCCGCTGTCGCCAGACTTTAGCCGCACCACTTTTGCGCCTGTTTTGGCGTAATCGACCAGCAGGCGGCTGACATGGGCTTGGTTGGGCGAGGGGCGGCCTGCGCGTTTGCCGACCCCCACCAGACCGGCCCCTTTGCGGGCATGGGCCAGAATTGGGCCTGATGACAGGTCATCAAACAGCACGGCATCGGCGGCCCCAAGGCGGTTCACGGCCTTGAGCGTCAGCAGGTCGGGATCGCCAGGGCCAGAGGATACGAAAGAGACATAACCAGTCATACGGCCTCTGCTATCAGGTGGAAAAAGCTGCCCGTGGCGCGCCCGCCTTGGGGGTGGATGCGCATTGAGCCTGTTTCGGCCACTGGCGCGCCGTTTGCGTCGGTGACATGGGCCAGCGGTGCATCGGGCTGTGATAGGATCGTGGCATAGTGAAATTCGTGGCCGCGAAGCTGCGTGTCCGCGCCGAAGGGGGGCAGCGGGGCAGCAAGCGTTGCGGCGCGGTAACCTAGGTGCATTTTGCGTTTCTCAAAGCTGGTTTCTAGCCCCAAAAGGCCCAGCATTTCATGGCGGGTGCCTGCCTTATCAACCAGACCCGCGCCCATGGCCATATAGCCGCCGCATTCGCCATGCACGGGTTTCGTGGCGGCAAATGCCTGCATCCCCGCGCGAAAGTTTTGCGCGGCGGCCAGCCTGCCTGCGTGCAGTTCGGGATAACCGCCCGAAAGCCAGACCATACCTGCGGTAGGGTCGGGTTTTTCGTCCATCAGCGGTGAGAAGGGCAGGATCGCGGCCCCCGCGCGCCGCCAGCCATCCAGCAAATGCGGGTAGGTAAAAGAAAAGGCGGCATCGCGTGCAAGGGCAATGCGATCTGCGGGCGGGCGAATGGGCTGTGCTGGTACATCTGCGACTGTGCCCCTTGCGGCGGCAATCAGCGCGTCTAGGTCAATATGTTGGGCGATGAAACCGCCTGCTTTGGCCAAAAATTCGGCCAAATCGCCATGTTCCTGCGCCTGCACCAGCCCTAGGTGGCGTTCGGGCAGGGCAATGGCGGTGTT
>CAXNEP010000278.1:0-3910 GCA_964200865.1 Cypionkella sp.
CCACATCGACCCAGCCAAAATTACCCTCGCCCGAATTCAGCAGCCAAAGTTTGCCGCGATACAGGCGCGGCGAATGGGGCATCGACAGGCCCTCGGCCACAACCTCGCTGCTGTCCACATCAATCACGACACCGCCGCCCACGCGCCGATCACGCCAGCCATCGGTCACGTCCGAACGCGACACACAGGTGACATAGCGCGCGCGCCCGTCCTGCATCGCCAGCCCGTTCAAATGGCAGCGATCTTCGGGCACCATTTGCGATATGAACTTGGGCCGCCACAAGGGGCGAAAGCTGTGACCTTCGGCCGTGGTGGCAAGGCAGTTAAACAAGGTATTTGCGAATACAGGCCGCCCATCCGCGCCAATACCCACATCGTGAATATCGATGTCCCCTGTGATCCATGTTTGATGCGGGGCAAAGGTTGCGTCATAAATCGCGCTTTGCGCCCCGTTATCTAGCCGATCAAACCGATACAGTTGCACCTGCGTGGCCAAATACAAGGTGCTGCTATCTTGCGACACGGCCAGCCCCATTGCGCGCGGAAAGCTGCGTTCAAACACCGACAGCGATCCATCGGGTTTGATCCCAAGGAAAAACACCTTGCCCGCCTGATATGTCGTAAAGGCAATCGATCCGCCCGTGGATTGCAGCCATTTGGTAAATCCACGCGACGAGGTCAGTGAAAAGCTGGGGGTCATCGAAACATCCTATCTTGCGCCCTAGAAATGGCTGAACACGTGTTTCTGTGCAATCGTTTTCGGGTAAAGCTGCGGCATTCGCGCCCGAATAAGCTGCCAAGATTGACGCGGGACGTGGAAACGAGTATCGTTAAAGAAGAAAACATTAACGTAACGCAACTTAAGCGGTCTTTGGGCGCTTGGGTAGTTTATATCAAGCGTTAAACAGCCTTTTGGCGTTGGGAAATGCGCTGTGCCCACGGATATCGACCTAAATCATTTGAGTGCGATACAAGGGTTTCGCATCACTGGTGCGCTGGCAGATGAAAACTTGGGCTTTTCCGTTTCGGCAGCGGGCGATGTGAACGGGGATGGCATTGGCGATCTGCTGCTGGGAACATCTGTCGGCGGGGCCGGCAGCGCGCACGCCACCAAGGCCTATGTGATATATGGCCGCGTAGGCACGGACCAAAGTTCAATTTCTCTCGACAATCTAGCTGTTGCAAATGGGTTTGTGATCGAAGGCCGCGCCAACCAAAATAGCGCCGATATGCATGTTTCGGCAGCCGGAGATGTCAATGGCGATGGGCTGGGCGATTTGCTCCTTGGTGCGCCCTTCGGCGATGTGGGCCCAAGTGGCGGCGGAGAGGCCTATGTCATCTATGGCCGCGCAGGCGCATCGCGTGGCACGGTATCGCTGCCCGATCTGGCAGCGCGAGACGGATTTATTCTGCACGCAGCAGCGCCCGGTGATATGGTCGGGCGGTCGGTGGCGGGTGCGGGCGATGTAAATGGCGACGGGCTGGATGATATCTTGATCGGGGCCAGCACCGCAGATGGCGGGGGCAATGCTGCTGGGGCGGCCTATGTGATTTATGGGCACTTGGGCCATGCGCGCCCCGCAGTGAATTTGGCCAATCTGGGTGCTGCCAACGGATTTGCGGTGCAAGGCGCAGCAGCCTATGACCTGTTGGGCACTTCGGTCAAGATGGCTGGCGATGTGAACGGCGATGGCATTGACGACATGATCTTTGGCGCGCCAGGCAATGACCAAGACGGCACAGGCGCAGGACGTGCCTATGTGGTTTATGGCAAGGCTGGGGCCACGCGTGGGCCAATGGATTTAGCTGCCCTGCCCATGGCGGATGGGTTTATCATCCAAGGCGACGATGCCGATGATCTGACGGGCATTTGCGTGGCCGCAGCGGGGGACGTCAATGGCGATGGTCTCGCCGATATCATTGTCGGCGCGCATGGCGCGGGGCCAACGGGGCGGGCCTATCTGATATATGGTCAGACAGGGTCGGCGCGCGGTCCCATTGATCTGTCAAATCTGGCCGCCAGCGATGGTTATACCATCATCGGCGCGCAGATCGGCGATCAGTTGGGCATGTCGGTATCATCGGCGGGCGATCTGAACGGCGATGGTTTTGCCGACATCATTATCGGTGCACCCAATGGTCCATCGCTTGGCAGCAGCGGGGTTGGCCGGGCCTTTGTGATCTTTGGCCAGCAAGGCAGCACACGGGGCACGCTGGATCTGCAAAGCGTCACACCCGCCGAGGGGCTGATCATTACCGCAGCGTTAGGCCTAGACTATACTGGCTCGGCGGTGGCATCTGCGGGCGATATCAACGGCGATGGGCTTGGCGATGTTCTGGTGGGCGCACCCCTGAACGGCAGCCGCGCCACCGATGCGGGCGCGGCCTATGTGATTTATGGTACAAGGCCCGATGTTGCGGTCAATCTGACAGGCACCAGCGCTGCGCAATCCCTGTTTGGCAGCGCCCATAACGACACGCTCTTCGGCCATGATGGCAACGACACGCTGGACGGTGGCGCGGGCGCTGACCGTTTGAATGGCGGGCTTGGTTTCGATCAACTGCGCTATGCTACATCGCAAGCAGCAGTGCAGGTGGATTTGTCGGCAAACAGCGCCGCAGGCGGTGATGCAGCAGGCGACACGTTGGCAGGTTTTGAAGCGCTGATGGGGTCGGCATATGGCGATTGGCTGGTGGGCGATGCCAGCGCCAATTGGATAGGCGGGCTTGCGGGTAATGATACGATTACGGGCGGCGCGGGGGCTGATACACTGGCGGGAGGGGCTGGGTTGGATGTGCTGTCCTATGCAGCATCGGGCGCGGGGGTGCGGGTTTCATTGGCAACTGGCGCAGCCCAAGGGGGCGGTGCAGCGGGCGACAGATTAACAGGTTTTGAAAGTATTATCGGCAGCCTGTTTGCCGATCACTTGGGGGGCAGCAACGCCGCAAATATGCTAAGCGGCGGCGCGGGCAATGATAGGCTGACAGGCGGCGGCGGGCGCGATACCTTGGCAGGCGGGCTTGGCCGCGATCATTTCATCTTCGCCTCGATGCGCGATATGGCCACCCATTCACCAGCAACGGACGTGATCACAGATTTTCTGCGCGGGCAGGATAGAATTGATCTGTCGGCCATAGACGCCAGCACGCGGTTGGTCGGGAATAATGCCTTCACCTTCGACAAAACCCGCCCTTTTGGCACCTTGCCCGAGGGTGATATTTTCTACAGGACATTCAACTTTGCGGGCGAAAACAACGATTACACGCTGGTGTATATCGACACCGACGCCGACCGCGCCGCCGAGGGGGTGATTAAGGTGATGGGCCTGCATAATCTCACGGCGGGGGACTTTATTTTGTAGGGTAATCCCTTGGCCTATGCGGACGCATATGTGTTGATATATCCCAAAGGTGGGGTAGGATAGACCAAGTTCGCCCAAAGATTGCTGGCGATGGTGCAGCAAGGATTCCGACATGAGCACATTTGGAAGCGTTTTTGAACTGTCATCGCTGAATGGCACCAACGGGTTTCAGATTAATGGCGAGGCGGCGGATGACACCTCTGGCCGATCCGTCGCCAGCGCAGGGGATGTGAATGGCGATGGTTTTGATGATCTGATCATTGGGGCAGATGCGGCCTCTCCGAATGGCAGTTTCAGTGGCGCGTCTTATGTGGTGTTTGGCGCGGCGGGCGGGTTTGCGGCCAATTTGAACCTAAGCGACCTGAATGGCAGCAACGGTTTTCAGATAAATGGCGAGGCGGCGTCAGACCTATCTGGCCGATCCGTCGCCAGCGCAGGCGATATTAATGGCGATGGGTTTGATGACCTGATCATCGGGGCCCGTGGGGCCGATCCAAATGGCAGCTATTCTGGCGCGTCTTATGTGGTGTTTGGCGCGGCGGGCGGTT
>CAXNEP010000279.1:0-3886 GCA_964200865.1 Cypionkella sp.
GTCGGCCAAGCCTGCGCGCGCCTTTACGCCAGCGACGATCAGATTATCACCATCGCGCAAGACTCGGGCTTTAAAAGCCTTGCAAATTTCAACCGACATTTTCGGCGTCATAAAGGCATGACGCCTTCGGCCTATCGCGACGCGGCCCGCAAAGACCTGTTGCCAACCTTGGAGACCTTTTAATGACTTCGGCGCGCCATTCTTCCATTTATGCCACCGACTATAACCGAGCCGCCTGCCAAATTGGGGTGGTTCATTTGGGTTTTGGTGCGTTTCACCGCGCTCACCAATCGGTGTATTTGGACGATTATATGCAGGCAAGCGGCGATTTGCGTTGGGGCGTGGCCGCTGTCAACTTGCGCCCAAACGAGGCGCCGCAGCTTTTGGCCGCGGCCCAAGATATCGCCCGTCATGACGGTTATTTTCTGAAATCCGTTTCCGCCGAGGGCGAGGTGGCGCTGCGGCGCGTGCGCTGCCATATTTACTTTGCCGATTGGTGCAGCGCGCGCAGCGAGGCCGAAGCGCTGCTCGCGCAGCCATCGGTGCATTTGGTCACTATCACCGTTACTGAAAGCGGATATTACACCGATCCACACGGCGCGTTGAATGTTGCCGATGATGTCATCGCTTCAGAACTGCAGGGCGGGCCTGCGCACAGCGTTTATGGCTATCTGCGTGCAGCGCTTGCTGCGCGTGTTGCAGCGGCGGGCGCACCCATCACCATCGCCTGCTGCGATAACATACGTCAAAATGGCAAAATGCTGCACCGCAATTTGCTGGCATATCTGCGCGCCTGCGGGGATATTGCCTTGGCCAGTTGGGTCGAGGCGAACGTAGCTTTCCCCTGTTCGATGGTCGATCGCATCACGCCGCGCAGCCCTGCCAGCCTAGCCGATGAAATGACAGCGCTTATTGGTGATATAGTCAGCGCTCCGATCATGGCCGAAGATTTCATCCAATGGGTTTTGCAAGAAACCTCCGTTGCCCCACTGCCCGATCTGGCAACTGTGGGCGTGACCGTGACCGACGATGTCGACCCCTATGAAGAAACCAAAATCCGCATCCTAAACGGCGGACATACCGCCTTGGTGTATCTGGCGGCCTTGGACGGGGTGGTGACCTTTGATGCCGCTATGCGCCAGCCGCATCTGCTTGCCCATTTTCAAGCCTTTGAGACGGGAGAGGTTTTGCCCGCACTGACCTTAGATTTGCCATTTTCCAAGCTAGACTATCTGGCCAATATCACCCGCCGCTTTGGCAATATGGCCATTGGCGATACTGTGGCCCGGATCAGCGCCGATGGCATGGCAAAGTTTCCGATCTTTATTCGCCCAACTTTGGTGGGCTGTTTGGCCTTGGGCATTTTGCCCCTACATACCATCCGATCAATCGCCAGTTGGTATGTCTTTGCGCGCCATGTCGAAGCGGGGAAAATTCCCTTTGACTATCTCGAGCCCAGCTGGGACGCGCTGCGCGCCCTGCTGGGCACAGATGATTTTGTCACCAGCCCGCGCCTTTGGGGCGATATACCGCAAACTTACCCGATTTTTGCCGAAACCCTGCGGCACGAAATTTCTGAAATGGAGAAAAAATGTCCAGTCTAACGCTGCGCGATGTGCGCAAAAGCTATGGTGCCGTCGATGTCATGCACGGCGTGGATTTGGATATTAAAGACGGCGAATTCATTGTGTTTGTCGGCCCTTCGGGCTGCGGGAAATCAACCTTACTGCGGATGATTGCAGGGCTTGAGGAGATTTCAGGTGGGACAATCACGATTGGCGATCAGGTGGTCAACGAGGTTGCCGCGTCCAAGCGCGGCGTTGCGATGGTGTTCCAAAACTATGCGCTTTACCCACATATGAGTGTTTATAAGAATATGGCCTTTGGGCTGAAACAGGCAAAGACAGATCCTGCCGAAATTGACCGCCGCGTGCGCACTGCTGCCGATCTATTGCAGATCACTGATTATTTGGATCGCAGCCCGCGCAATTTGTCGGGCGGACAGCGCCAGCGCGTGGCCATTGGCCGCGCCATCGTGCGCGACCCGAAGGTGTTTTTGTTTGACGAACCTTTGTCTAACCTTGATGCTGCTTTGCGCGTGCAAACCCGGCTAGAGATTGCCCGCCTGCACAAGCGCCTGAAGACCACGATGATTTACGTGACCCATGACCAAGTCGAAGCCATGACTTTGGCCGACAAGATAGTGGTTCTGCGCGCAGGAAAAATCGAGCAGGTTGGCACCCCAATTGATCTGTACGAGCGGCCTGCCAACGCCTTTGTCGCCCAGTTCATTGGCAGCCCGAAGATGAATTTCTTTTCTATCGCCGACCTGACGGGCGATGTATCGGCCACGTTGGAGCATGCGCTTACCAAGGACGATATTATTGGAATGCGCCCCGAACATCTGATCCCTGCGGCCAACGGCAATGCTGTGCTGGAAGGCAAGCTAGAACTGGTCGAGAATTTGGGCGAATATGCTTTGGCCCATTTAACCACCCAAACGGGGGTGGAGTTTATCGCCAAGGTCGAAAGGCCGCCGACACTTGCCATGGGCGAAATGATGCAGTTTTCGATTAGGCCTGATTTGGTTCACGTCTTTGACGCAAAATCAGGACGCCCAAACCACCAAGAGCAAGCAGGCCCTCGATCCAGCCAAAGTGCGTGAAGGTTTGAAGGACGTCTAACCGGAACCCGCCAAACTCTATGAGGCGTTGCGGGATCTTTGCCGAGCGGCTCAAAACCTCAGGCTCCACGTCAAGTCCATGCCCGCGTGAGTTAGTAGGTGCAAATCATTGCCCAGCGCCGCCTTTGTGTTATGCTATAACACATGAACAGCATCCATCGCCGCATCGCCAGACTGGAATTCCGACGCCCAGCGCCTGTTGCGGCGCATATGATCGATCCTCATGATCTGGACCCCGCCGTTTTGGCAATGTGGCTGACAGTCGACATCAACGAGATGACACTGGCTCAATTGGACCTGCTGGACGAAAACCTCAGGAGGCTCTCCGTATGAACGGACGAAATGCGGATGGAACGTTCACTACTGGCAATGTGGGACGACCCAAGGGGACACGCCACAAAGCCACCCAAGCGGTTCTTTCACTGCTGGACGGGCAGGCAGAGGCCCTGACGCAGCGGGCGGTCCAGTTGGCCTTGGCGGGCGACAGCACCGCCATGCGCCTCTGCCTTGAACGTCTGGCCCCGCCCCGCAAGGATGCGCCTGTGACCTTCGCCCTACCGTCCATGTCCACTGCCAGCGATGCCGCACAGGCCGCTGGGGCGGTACTGGGGGCGGTTTCTGAGGGTGACCTGACACCCAGTGAAGGCGTGCAGGTGATGAGCCTGATCGACAGCTTCCGCCGCACACTGGAGGTCACGGAACTCGAAGCGCGGGTGGCGGCGTTGGAAGGGCGGTGAGGCAGCCCCAGCGCCGCCATAAAGGTGGATAATAAGGGGGATCCAGTAATTAAAAAGTCTAGCAACCCATTCGGATTGCATGACTTTTATATAGAAGTTGGTGCCGCTGAAGGGACTCGAACCCCCGACCCCATCATTACGAATGACGTGCTCTACCAGCTGAGCTACAGCGGCATCCTTCTGGCCGCTGCGATACAGGCGCGGGGGGGCTTAGGCAAGATGGAAAATGCGGGCGGGTTTCATTACGCGCCTTAGTTTGCAGACCTTGCTACGCTGGCAAGGTCGATCACTGCGTCGTCGGCTATGTCCGCCGCGTTAGCCTTGCCCTTAGCAGGCCTTTCCACCATCAGCGGCAACAGTTCGGCACCTGTGGCGCTGGGGCCTGATTTTTCGTTGGGCGCGCGCCATGATAGGGTGTCAAAGCCGTGGCAATTGGTGCAGGTGGGTAGCCATTCGGAATGGATCG
>CAXNEP010000280.1:0-3881 GCA_964200865.1 Cypionkella sp.
GCGGGGCGTGCAAATGGTTGCGCCCAAATCCATCACCGCTTGGGCATAATCGCCCGCGCGGGTTTTGGGCGTTTGGCTGGCGGCCAAATCGTAAAGCTGTGGCTTGGCTGTAGGCAGCGGGGTTTGCACGGCAAAGGCGCGCGCCATCACCCGTTCGACATTGCCATCCATCACCACGGCGGGCTGGTCAAAGGCAATGGCGGCAATGGCGGCGGCGGTATAGGGGCCAATGCCGCGCAGGGCGCGTAGGCCCGCCTCATCGGTTGGAAAACCGCCCAATTGTGCCACTTGCCGCGCGCAGGCCAGCAAATTGCGCGCGCGGGCGTAATACCCCAGACCCGCCCACTGGGCCATAACATCGCCATCATCGGCGGCGGCCAGCGCGCCCACATCGGGCCAGCGCGCGGTAAAACGGGTGAAATAATCGGTCACGGCGGCCACGGTGGTTTGTTGCAGCATCACCTCGGACAGCCAAACGCGATACGGGTCGGGCCGCACGCCGCCTGCGCGGTCTGCTGGGCTGGTGCGCCACGGCATTTTGCGCGCCGCGCCATCATACCACGCCAACAGATCGCCGCTGATCGTATCACGCAAGTTTTATCCCCTTTTGCGCCGCCGATACGCCGCAGCACTGGCAAGCGCGGCCCCATGCCCCTACAATAGGGGAAAATACGCAAAGTGCCATATGACCCGCAAGCCCACGCCAGCACCAATGCCCAGCAGCGAACGCGCCACGCGCGGGTTTAAACCTGCCTCTGGTTTGCTGGCAGGCCAAATCCGCCATGTGGGCGAATCGCGGGGTTTTGCCATAGCCAAATTATTGACCCATTGGGCGGAAATTGTGGGGAGCGACATGGCCGCGCAAACCCGCCCTATAAAGGTGGGGTATGGGCGCGAAGGCATGGGCGGCACGCTGACGCTGCTGGTGATGGGGGCCGCCGCCCCACTGGTAGAGATGCAAAAAGAAAAGCTGCGCGCGGCGGTGAATGCGGTTTACGGATATTCAGCGATTGCGCGCATTATCCTGACGCAAACCGCCAGCATGGGCTTTGCCGAAGGGCAGGCGGAATTTGCCCCTGCGCCTGCGGCGGCAAAGCCCACAGCGCCCCCGCCCGAGATTATCGCAAAAGCCGCCGCCGAGGCCGCACCCATAAAAGACCAAGACCTGCGCCGCGCGCTTGCAACTTTGGCACAAAACGTTCACCTTAAAAACCGAAGCAAAAAAGGGTAATCTGATGTTGTTTTCCAAAAACCTGATCGCCGTGGCAGCCGTGGCCTTTTCGATGATGGCCAGCGCCGCCATGGCGCAAACCACGACCGAAGCGGCCCCTGCCCAGCCGATTGAAATTGTCGATTTCGGCATTGGCCCCGTCGATGCCAAGGTCAAGGTCATTGAATACGCCAGCTTTACCTGCCCGCATTGCGCCAATTTCCATGCCACAACCTATCCGCAACTGAAGGCCGAATACATCGACACGGGCAAAATTCGCTTTGAATACCGCGAGGTGTATTTTGACCGTTACGGGTTGTGGGCTGCGATGATTGCCCGCTGCGGCGGCGAGATGCGCTATTTCGGTATTGCCGATATGGTGTTCGATCAGCAAAAAGAATGGGCCGCCAGCGAAGACCCAACCGCCGTTGTGGAAAGCCTAAAGAAAATCGGCCGCGCAGCAGGTCTGGAAGATGCGGCGATGGACGCCTGTATGCAAGATAAGGCCAAGGCCGAGGCGATGATCGCCCACTATGAGAAGAACTTTGCCGCCGACGGTATTGAGGGCACGCCGACCTTTATGATCAACGGCACCAAGCATTCGAACATGTCCTTTGAGGATATGAAAGCGATCCTTGATGCCGAGCTTGCCAAGTAAATGACCCCAAATATGGCCCCTTTGGCGGGCATAAAGGTGATCGAACTGGCGCGAATTTTGGCGGGCCCTTGGGCCGGCCAAACTTTGGCCGATTTGGGCGCAGATGTGATAAAGGTGGAATCCCCCGAAGGGGATGACACCCGCCGCTGGGGCCCGCCCTTTATCGATAACGGCGGCGAGAAAACCGCCGCCTATTTCTTTGCGGCCAATCGCGGCAAGCGCGGGGTGGTGGTGGATTTCTCCACGCCCGCAGGGGCGGCGCAGGTGATGGATTTAATCCGCGATGCGGATGTTGTGATTGAAAATTTCAAACTGGGGGGGCTCGCGAAATATGGCCTCGACTATGACAGCCTAGCCGCGATTAACCCGCGTTTGATTTATTGCTCGATTACAGGCTTTGGCCAAACTGGCCCCTATGCCCCGCGCGCAGGCTATGATTTTATCATCCAAGGCATGTCGGGACTAATGAGTGTGACGGGCGAGGCAGGGGGCGCACCGCAAAAGGTGGGCGTTGCCGTGACCGATGTGTTCACGGGGGTCTATGCCGCAACCGCCATTCTGGCCGCCATTATCCAGCGCGGGCGCACGGGGCGGGGGCAGCATATTGATATGTCGCTGCTAGATGTGGCGACTTCCGTTATGGCCAATCAGGCGATGAATTATTTGGCCACGGGGGATGCGCCGAAACAAATGGGCAACGCGCACCCGAACCTTGCCCCCTATGCCGTGTTTGAATGCGCGGATGGCTGGATCATCCTTGCCACAGGGAATGACGGGCAATACCGCAAACTGTGCGATATTCTGGGGCTGGGCGAATGGGCCACGCACCCGCGCTTTGCCACCAATGCGGTGCGAATTGAGAACCGCGCCGAGATGACGGCGTTTATTACGGCGGCGACGAAAGCGTGGGCCAAGTCCGATCTGCTCGCGGCGTGTGAGGCGCAGGGCGTGCCCGCAGGCCCGATCAACGATCTGGCCGAGGTCTTTGCCGACCCGCAGGTCGTTGCGCGCGGGATGGAAATTGCGCCCGAAGGCACCAAGGGCGTGCGCAGCCCGATGGTGTTCTCAGACGCGGAACTGGCGCTGGGGCGGACAGCGCCGAGGCTAGGGCAGCATCAGGATGAGGTTTTGGGGTAAGGTGGGGCTAGCGCCGTGCTGCCCCGCCGCCCGCCCAGATCAAAATCCCCAACATGAACCCAAAATCATACCAACCGCCATTATTGGGATAGGCGTAAACGCGCACATCGGTAAAGATGCTCGCGACAAGGGAAAACAGCGAGATAAACCCGTGCCATAATCCCATCCAAAAGCCTGGTTGGCCCACCTGTTCTGGAATAGGCTGGGTTGCGCAAGACGCCAAGACCAGTCCGAACACAACCAGCATGCTTAAGCGAAGTAATTTCGACATTTTTAAGCCCTCGTGAGTCATTAAAAACAACTACCTGAGGGCGTGTGTACGTGCGAGGTTTGACAACCGCAAGCGGTCAATTGGCTAAGGCTTAAAACCTATTATCCCGCGGGAACCCGCGCGGCGCCATCCGCCCCATGCTCGCCCGTGCGCCGATCCATTCGGCCAGATCGGCTTCTGTGCGTGTGCGCCCTGCTGGGTCTTTCCATGACAGGCCATCGGCAAGCGTAAAGGTGGTGGCATCCGACAGACCGCCGTCTTTATACTTTTGCAACCGCACACCCTTGCCGCGCGCCATTTCGGGCAGTTCGGCCAGCGGAAAGATCAGCACTTTGCGGTTGTCGCCCACCACGGCCACGCTATCGCCCACCACCTTGCGGCAGACGGCAGTTTTTACGCCATCGCCCAGCGTCATCACAACCTTGCCTGCGCGGGTTTGGGCCAGCACCTCGTCGGACGGCACAATAAACCCATCGCCAGCGGAGGAGGCGACCAGCAGCTTTTCCCCCGCGTGGTGGATTTGTAGATCGACAATTTCCACATCATTGGGAAGATCGACCATCAGGCGCAGGGGTTCGCCCATGCCGCGCCCACCTGGCAAGTTC
>CAXNEP010000281.1:0-3858 GCA_964200865.1 Cypionkella sp.
CCTCGCGCACCAGACGTTTTTGGATGGGGGGCACCGAGGTGACGGGCAGTTCGACGCCCAAGTCACCGCGCGCGACCATGATGCCATCGGACACTTGCAAAATGGCGGTGTAGGCTTTTACAGCGGCGGGTTTTTCGATTTTCGACAGCACAGCAGCGCGGCCTTTGGCCAGTTGCTTTGCCTCGATCACGTCTTCGGGGCGCTGCACAAAGGACAGGGCCAGCCAATCTACGCCAATGCCGCAGGCAAATTCCAAATCTTCGCGGTCTTTGGCAGATAGGGCCGCGAGCGGCAGCACCACATCGGGCACGTTCACGCCTTTGCGGTTGGAAATTGTGCCGCCCACAGTCACGGTGCAATTGGCGAAATCTTTGCCGCAATCCTTGACGATCAGGCGGATTTTACCATCGTTCACCAGCAGTGACGAGCCAGGCTCGAGTGCTGCAAAAATTTCAGGATGGGGCAGTTGTACGCGGGTGGCATCCCCGGGTTCCGCACTCAGATCCAAGCGGAAGGCTGCGCCTTCGACCAATTCTTCGCCCGTGGGGCTGGCAAAGGTGCCGACGCGCAGTTTTGGCCCCTGAAGATCGGCCAAAATACAGATCGGGCGGCCAACGTCGGCCTCGACCTTACGGATAATGTCAAAGCGCGCGCGCTGTTCGGCGTGGGTGCCGTGCGACATGTTCAGGCGGAACACATCTGCCCCTGCCTCGAACAAAGCGCGGATCATTTCATAGGTGCTGGATGCAGGGCCCAATGTGGCCACGATCTTTACGTTCCGAAGGCGTCTCATGCCAACTTCCTTTGTATACGTTTATGTTTCGTGGTGGGCCACGCGCCTTATGGCCCAAGATGCGCGGCGGCGCAACTGGCGCATTGCGCAAAGCCAGCATAAAAGTGAGATGTTACGATTATATGAGGAAAAGATGAGCGCTTATCAGATTGAGGGGGCCGCGCGGGCGGGGCGGTTCTTGATCACGTGCGATCATGCCAGCAATCATGTGCCCGATTGGGTGGCGGGGGGCGATTTGGGCATATCGCCCGAAGATATGGCGCGCCATATCGCCTATGATGTGGGGGCGGCGGGGGCGGCTAAGGCGCTGGGCGCGGCGCTGGACAGCCCTGTGATTTGTTCGCACTTCTCGCGCCTTGTGATTGACCCCAACCGCGGGCTGGATGACCCCACGCTGATTATGCGCCTGTATGACGGCACCATCATTCCTGCCAACCGCTATATTGGTGCCGATGAGGTGCAATCGCGGATTGATCGGCTTTACGTGCCGTATCACGCCGCCTTGGCCGAATTGGCAGCGCGGCAGGCAGATACGGTTATTCTCGCCATTCATTCCTTTACCCCCCGCCTGCGCGGACGCGCGCCGCGCCCGTGGCATGTGGGGGTCCTGTTTGACCATCGGTCTGACGGCCTGTCGCAAGCGCTGCTGGCGCAGTTGCGCGCAGAGCAGGATATTTGCGTGGGCGAGAATGAACCCTATGCGGGCCATCTGGCAGGGGATGCGATTGACCAGCACGCCTTGCAGATGGGGCGCGAGAATACGCTGATTGAAATTCGCAATGATCTGATTTCGGACAGCGCGGGGCAGGAATATTGGGCGCAGCGGTTGGCCCCGATGATCGGGCGCGCAGTGGCAGGCTGATGCACTGCCGCGCGTGCGACTGATTCTACTTAGCAATTTCTGCGTGACGATGCGTTGATCCTGCCCTGACAGCGCCGTTTCCATAACCGACACAATGTTCAGCCAAGCCCGTGATTGTTGCGAAAGCGTGAAATTGAGGACCCAAATTTTTGTCCGCGCTGTCGTTACCATTTGACGAATCTATGGAATAGATACACTTTAGCCTAAAGACTAGTGAGCATAGTCTTTCGCGATTTCGTCTGTTTGTTTGAGACGACCTTGGCTGTTTTTGTGAGGAGGTTTTTGTGGAGCTGTTGTTTCTTTTGCCGCTGCTTGTGGGCTTTGGCCTGTATGAGCTTTTCACATCCGATCCTGCAGATTCGACCGATGAGCCAAACCCTGATGACAACGGCGGCACGGATGGTGGCGGCACGGATGGTGGCCCAACGGCTACTGTGTTTTCTGGCGATGAAAATGCCGAAGAGATTGCTGGCGGCGAGGGGGACGACGTTGTTGCGGGCGGTGGAAACAATGACACCTTAACAGGCGATGATGCCGACGATCTGCTGCTGGGTGAGGCGGGCGATGACAGCATGTCTGCGACCCAAGGATTTGACACGCTGCTTGGCGGCGGCGGCGATGACAGCATGGTTGGCGGGCGTGGCCAAGACTGGCTGATCGGCGGCGCGGGGGATGATTTCCTGCTGGGCGGCGAAGGCGATGATACGCTATCAGGATCAACTGGCGCTGACACGCTTGAAGGGTTCAAGGGCAATGATCTGATTTCTGGTCTGGATATCCGTGATGATGCGGATGCTTTGCAAACGAATTTGCTGACCAGCGCCAGCGGGGCCACCCAAATTGCCCAAAGTCTGGAAGATTATGTGACGACGAATTTTGATGTAAGTGCAACGCCAGATATTCTGGCGCGGCTGGATCGTGGTTTGACCAACGCGAATACCACAGACAATGCGGATGACGAGTTGTTCGGTGGGCGCGGCGATGACACGCTGGTGGGCGATTTTTCAGACACCATGACGGGCGGGCGCGGCAAGGATGACTTTGCAATCCTGTCCGATGGCGCGAATGAAGCTGTAACGGTAACAGATTTGGATACGTCGCTGGATTCGTTGAATATAACGGTTCCTACGGGCACCAACCCTGCTGTGACGCTGGTCAATGGCGCAACGCCTGAAGTTGGCGTTTCGGTGGTGATTGCGGGCGATGTGGTGGCCGTTCTGCAAGGGCTGACAGCCGCCAATATTCCCACAGGGTTTATCAACGTTACAGTGGCCTAAGCTGGCGCGTAAGCAGGACTGTACGGCCCTGCAAAGCGGCTATACCGCCGCTTTGCGCATTTCGTCCAAGTATATTTCACGCATACGGGTGGCGATGGGGCCAACTTTGCCCCCCGACAGGGCGGCACCGTCGATTTCCACCACAGGCATGACAAAGGCGCTGGCCGAGGTGATAAACGCCTCATCCGCCGATTTCGCCTCATCAAGCGTAAAGGCGCGCTCTTCGACCTTCATCTGTGCGCCTGCCGCCAGCCGAAGCAGTGCTGCGCGAGTGATGCCGTGCAGAATGTCATTGGACAAAGGGCGCGTGATGATGGTGTTGCCTTTCACGATATAGGCGTTGTTGGACGTGCCTTCGGTGATGTGACCGTCTTCCAAAAACCATGCATCATCCACCCCTGCCGCCTTGGCCGCCATTTTGGCCATCGACGGGTACAAAAGCTGCACCGTTTTAATATCGCGCCGCCCCCAGCGCATATCGGGCACAGAAATAATCCGCCACCCCGTTTTGGCTGCGGGGGCATTGGCAAGGCCAGGCTTGTTTTGGGTAAACAGAACCAGGGTTGGTTTGGTATCGGCGGGCGGATAGGCAAAATCACGATCGCCCGGATTGCCGCGCGTGACTTGCAGGTAAATCATACCCTCTTCGATGCCGTTCAGGCGCACCAATTCGCGGTGGATGTCCAGCAATTCGGCATCGCTGCAGGGGCTGGCCATGTCCAGTTCCGACAGGCTGCGCGCCAGCCGCGCGGCGTGGCCTGCAAAATAAATCAACTTGCCATCCAGAACGGATGTCACCTCGTACACCCCGTCCGCCATCAGAAACCCGCGATCAAAGATTGACACAGTGGCCTGTTCTTCGGGCAGGTAGGCCCCATTTACATAGACGGTGCGGCTCATGTTATCCCCATAGGTCTGGCGGTGGC
>CAXNEP010000282.1:0-3858 GCA_964200865.1 Cypionkella sp.
ATTGGCCGACGCTGCCGCAGATCAGGCTATCCGCATCGCCGCGATGCACGGCGATGGCGCCAATGGCGGTGGTGTTGGTGCGCATAATCGCGCGGGCGGTGTCGGGCGTGACCCCTTGGCGCGCCAGCAGTTCGTGATAGCTGCTCCAATAATCGCGGTAGCGGCTGTCGCTTTGCGGGTTGATGATTTCAAAATCGCGTTCGGGCAAAATCGGCAGGCCCGCGCGTTCGCACCGCGCGGCAATCACATCGGGGCGGCCAATCAGGATGGGGCGGTGGGTGGTTTCTTCCAGCATCGCATTGGCCGCGCGCAGCACGCGTTCATCTTCGCCTTCGGCAAAGATGATGCGGCGGTTGGCGGTTGCTGCCGCCTCGAACACAGGGCGCATGACGAGGGCGGACTTAAAAACCGAACTGTCGAGCGATTCTTTATAGGCGTCCAAATCGGCAATCGGCCTTGTGGCAACCCCAGTTTCCATGGCGGCGCGGGCCACGGCGGTTGCGACCACGCCCATAAGGCGGGGGTCGAAGGGTTTGGGGATCAGGTAATCTGGCCCAAAGGTCAGCTTTTCGCCGCTGTAGGCGGCGGCGGCCTCGGCACTTGTCGTGGCGCGGGCCAGCTGGGCGATACCCTCGATACAGGCCAGTTGCATTGCGTCATTGATCTGGGATGCCCCCACATCCAGCGCGCCACGAAAGATAAACGGGAAACACAGCACGTTATTGACCTGATTGGGAAAATCGCTGCGCCCTGTGGCGATAACGGCATCGGGTGCCACGGCGCGCACGGCATCGGGCAAAATTTCGGGCGTGGGGTTGGCAAGGGCAAAGATAATCGGGCGCGGGGCCATTTTGGCAACCATTTCGGGGGTAAGAACACCTGGGCCAGACAGGCCAAGGAACACATCTGCCCCGCCGATAACATCGGCCAGCGAAGCCTCGCTATCCCCTTGGGCATAGGCGAGTTTTTGGGCCGTCATCTGTTCATTGCGGCCATTGTAGACAAGGCCAGCCAGATCGCACAGCCAGACGTTTTCGCGCCGCACGCCCAGTTTCAGCAGCATGTTCAGGCAGGCGATGCCCGCCGCCCCGCCACCTGTGGAGACGATCTTGATATCTTCAAACCGCTTGCCCGCCACATGCAGGGCGTTGGTCATGGCAGCCCCAACGACAATCGCTGTGCCGTGTTGGTCATCGTGGAACACGGGGATATTCATGCGCGCGCGGCAGATTTCTTCGACGATAAAGCAATCGGGGGCTTTGATATCCTCTAGGTTTATCGCGCCAAAGGTGGGTTCCAGCGCGCAGACGATATCGGCCAGTTTGTGCGGATCGGGTTCGTTCAGTTCGATATCAAAGCAGTCGATATTGGCAAACTTCTTGAACAAAACCGCCTTGCCCTCCATCACGGGCTTACTGGCCAAGGGGCCGATATTTCCAAGGCCCAGCACCGCCGTGCCGTTGGACACCACGGCCACCAAATTGCCGCGCGCGGTATAGCGGCGCGCGGTGGACGGGTCGGCCTGAATCTCAAGGCAGGCTTCGGCCACGCCGGGCGAATAGGCGCGGGCCAGATCGCGGCCATTGGCCAAGGGTTTGGTCGCGCGGATTTCCAGCTTACCTGGTTTTGGAAATTCGTGGTAATCCAGCGCCGCTTGGCGCGCGTTATCAAACCGTGTTTCGTCCATTACTCATACTCCGTTGGGCCGTCTTTATGCCTAACGCAATTTTTCGGGGCTGCAAGATGGGTATTTGCCCAAGAGGCCCCGCGCGCGCTTGCATGTGGCGCGCGTGGGGGGCAGATTGGGCCCAATTTGAAAGGGAATATTATGGCCGAAATCCGCGCAGAAATACGTTTGCCCACCCAAGAATTGCGCGATGATTTGCCGTTTTATACACGGGTTTTGGGGATGCGGCTGGATATGATCTATCCTGCGGACGATCCCGAAGTGGCGGTTTTGTCGGGCCATGGGGTGCGCATTCGCATTCAAAAGGGCGCTGATGAGCCTGCGGGATGCTTGCGCATTTTAACCGATGATCCAGATGCGATTGCGGGCGGCGCGCGGGTGCTAACCGCGCCCAATGGCACCCGCATTGAGATTGACGAATTGAACCCGCCTTTGGTTTTGCCCGCAACACAGCATGCCTTTGTGGTGCGCAGGCTGGCCGATCAGGCCCCGTGGGTGATTGGCCGCGCGGGGATGGAGTACCGCGATTTGATTCCAACGCGCCTTGGCGGGGCGATGATAGCTAGCCATATCCGCGTGCCCGATGGCCCCGTGCCCGACATGGTGCATTTTCACCGCGTGGGGTTTCAACTGATTTTCTGCGTGGCGGGCTGGGTTGACGTTTTGTACGAAGACCAAGGCGGGATTTTGAGGATTGAGGCGGGCGATTGCTTTATCCAGCCCCCTGGCATTCGGCATAAGGTGCTGCATTCCGAAGGGGTGCGGGTGGTGGAAATTGGCGTGCCTGCCGAACATGTCACCGAAATTGACCACGAGATGACCCTGCCCACCCCGCATTTGCGCCCTGACCGCGAATGGGACGGGCAGCGGTTTGTGCATTCGCTGGCCCGTGACGGGGTGTTCGCGCCGCACCGTATCCCCAGTTTCGAGGCGCGCGATACCACCATTGCCGCCAATACGCGCGGGGTTGCGGGGGTGGTTGTGGCGCGGCCCATAGCGGGCGCGGCCCCAAGCCCATGGACAAAACATTCGGGCGATATTTTGTTTTCATTCGTGATGTCGGGCGAGATGGTTTTGGAAGGGCAGGGTAAGGAACCTTACCGCCTAAGCGCGGGCGATGCCTTTGTCATTCCGCCCGATATGGCCACGCGCTATAGCGCGCCCAGCGAAGATTTGCAGATTTTGGAAGTGGCCTTGCCTGCCAATCCTGCGACACAGATTTTGGATATGTAAGGGAGGAACCATGACCGAGATTCTGAACGCCCAACTTGCCGACCCGTTTCGCATTGTGCTGCTGATCGGGCTTTATATCACCATGCTGCGCACAAGGGCTGCAACGGGAACCTATATGCCCTTGGCGCTGGGCGCGGTGGCGGTGTCGCTGATTATTGCCACGACCATGCCTTCGGCAGAACCCTTCATGCAGCGCCTTGGTCTGGGGGTGGTTGCCAATGTGATAATCTTGGGTCTGATCCACGGCATTTATTTTGTGTATCAGCGCGCGATGCGCAAATAACCAAAATCCATCGGCGAAAATGAAAACGGGCCAAGGTTTCCCTTGGCCCGTTTCTTTATATCTTCGGGGCGGATTACTTCGCGTCCGAGAAGATGTCTTTCTTATGCGTGCCGCCAGGTACCAGCAGGGCACCAATCACCACGGTCGCCAAAGCGATGATGACTGGGTACCACAGGCCGCCGTACACCGACCCCGACTGCGCCGAGATGGCGAAGGCGGTCGCAGGCATCAGGCCGCCGAACCAGCCGTTACCAATATGGTAGGGCAGCGACAGACCCGAATAACGGATGCGGGTTGGGAACAGTTCCACCAGCATGGCTGCGATTGGCGCGTAAACCATCGTTACCAGAATAATCAGGTAGGTCAGGATGGCGATAATCATCAGCTTTTGGCCAGTGAAGATGTCGGCAAAGTGCGCAGCAACAGCCACCGAAGTGTTGTCTTTGGCAACCAGCGGATAGCCAGCGCCAGTCAACGCTTCGTTCAGCGCTTTGGTGAAGGCAGCAGGAACGCCTTTTTCTGCATCCAGCGCGGCTTTCGCTGCGTCTTTTGCAGCTTGATCGGTGCCAGCGTTTGCAGTTTCCAGTGCAGCGGTCAATTCAGCGACCTTTGCCGCGTTGACCGAGCCTACGTAAGATGGCACTTCGACATCGCC